>JANNFW010000004.1:0-4521 GCA_031380235.1 Rhodoferax sp.
GGCACGTACACGAACAAGATTTACGACCTCACCATCATTTCGCACTTGGAGCCGTTTGACTTGGGCAACTTCGCCAAGAAAGATTACTACTGGGGCTACGAGTCGCCGAAGTTCAACGAGCTGTTCGATCAGATCAAAAACAGCCCCAGTAGTAATCTTTCTTGGCGAAGTTGCCCAAGTCAAACGGCTCCACGTGCGAAATGATGGTGAGGTCGTAATTCTTGTTCGTGTACGTGCCACTGAGCCACTGCGCCCACTCGACGTTTTCGATCTTGGCGATGATGCCGACCTTGGCCAACTGCGCCGCAATCACCTCGCCGCCCTGGCGCGCGTACGGTGGAGGTGGCAATTTCAACGTCAATTCCAGCGGGGTTTTAATGCCCGCTTCGGCCAGCAAGGCTTTGGCTTTTTCGATGTTGAACGGGTTGATGCCGGTGGTGTCCACAAAGCCGAAGCCGCCGGGCACGTAATGGCTGCCGATGGGTGCGCCGTAGCCGTCACCGGCGCCTTCGATCACGGCTTTGCGGTCGATGGCGGCAGCGATGGCGCGACGCACGCGCACGTCGTCCAGCGGCTTCTTCTTGTTGTTGATGGCCAAAATGGTTTTGGCGCGCGAGCCGCTGACCAGCACGGTGAATTTGGGATTGCTTTTAAACTGCGCAACACTGCGCGGCGTGACGCGAGGGAAGGCATCAATATCGCCGGCCAGCAGCGCCGCCACTTGCGCCGCCGGGTCGCTGATAAAGCGGAACGTGACCTTCTTGATCTTCACCGCCGCCGCGCTGCGGTAGCCGTCCCACTTCACCAGCGTGACAGACGAGCCTTTGTTCCACACATCCAGCTTGTAGGGGCCGGTGCCAACGGGTTTGGTGGCATTGGTGTCTACGCTTTTGGGCTCGACGATGATGGCGGTGGCTTGACCCATCAGGAACAGGAAGTCTGGGTCAAGCTCTTTGTTGACGACGACCACGGTGTGCTCGTCAATCGCACCCACGGTTTCCATGGTGGCGAAGGTGCGTTTGTCTTTGTTGGTGCTTTTTTCACCCGCCGCGCGCTCGAATGAGAACTTGACGGCTGCGGCGTTCATCGGCTCGCCATTCTGAAACTTCACGCCTTTGCGCAGTGTGAACGTGTAGGTTTTGAGGTCCGGTGAAATCTCCCACTTCTCCGCCAGCAGCGGCGACACGGTGCCGTCGCTGTTGATTTTGGTGAGCGTTTCAAACACGTTGTAGTGCACGATCTCGGCGATGCTGGAAGCCGCGCCGCCCGTCGGATCGAGGCCCGGCGTGGGCTCCAGCGTCATGCCAATGACGACGCTATCTTTTTTGCCTTGCGCCGTGGCGGCGAACGGCATCGTAGCCAGTGCAGCACTGGCAGCGGAGGTGGTTAGAACACTACGACGGCTTAGGCGATTCAACATGACGAATATCCTTCAATAAAAGTAACAGCCATTAACAATATCATCAATTTTGAGTGCGCACCGCCAATACGGAAATCTCGCCTCAAAATTCTTTCCCACAACGTTCGGCTCACACCGCCAGATGACAGGCAACCCAATGACCGCTCGCCAATTTCTTAAGTTCCGGGCGGCTGGCATCACACTGGGCGAAGGCACTCGGGCAGCGGTGCGCATACGGGCAGGCGGTGGCGGGGTGCGCGGTGTGCGTGACCTGAATCGTGCGCTTTCGTGGTGCACTGAAGGCGCGCGGCTCCAACTGCGGCACGGCATCCAGCAATGCGCGTGTGTACGGGTGCGCGGCTTGGTTGAAAAGCGTCTGCGGCGTGCCCTGCTCCACAATGCGGCCCTGAAAAATCACCGCCACCTCATCACACAAATGGTTGACCACCGCCAGGTCGTGGCTGATCAGCAGGTATGTCACGCCAAACTGCTGCTGCAAGTCCTGCATTAGATTGAGCACCTGGGCTTGCACAGAGACATCCAACGCGCTCACTGGCTCATCGGCCACGATGAGTTTGGGGCGGGTGATGAGGGCACGTGCGATGGCGATGCGCTGGCGCTGACCGCCAGAGAACTCGTGCGGGTATTTGTCAAGATCGCTGTCGCGCAAGCCCACTGAACTCAATACCTCGCGGGCTTGTGCACGCATTTCAACCTCAGAACCCTTGCCTTGCGCGGCCAAGGGTTCGCTCACAATGTGCTCGACGGTCTGACGCGGATCGAGCGAACCATACGGGTCCTGAAACACCATCTGAAAATCACGCCGAGCATCGCGCAAAGCAGCAGCGTCCAGCAGACTCAAATCTTGCCCAAGCATGCGCACGCGCCCGCTGGAAGGCGGCTCCAGCGCCATCACAAGACGCGCCAGCGTGGATTTGCCTGAGCCTGACTCGCCCACGACGCCCAGGCTGCGGCCAGTCTCGATGTTGAAGCTCACACCTTGCAGCGCTTTGACGACGGGCGGTTTGACCCACAGGTGCTCGCGCGGCATGGCGTAGTTGCGCGTGAGGTTGTCGACTTGGAGCAGCGCGGTGCTCATGCGGTCGCCTCCTGTGCGGCGGCGACGGCCTCGATTCGAAAACAACTGGCGGAGTGATCGCGTCCAATCTGCACTGCGGGCGGACGCGCCTCAGCGCACTGCGGCACGGCAAAGGCGCAACGGTCTGAAAACGGGCAACCGTCGGGCAAATCGATCAGCTCGGGCACGGTGCCGGGGATCGTGACTAAGCGCGAGGTTGTGCGCGTGGGGCCAGTGCCGACCGGTCGCAGCTTGGGCCGCGCGCCAAACAGCCCCAACGTGTAGGGGTGCGCACGGTTTGCAAAAACTGAAGCGGTGGGGCCAGTCTCCACAACGCTGCCGCCATACATCACCATCATGCGCGAGACGTTTTGCGCGATCACGCCCAGGTCATGCGAGATCAAGATCAGTGCCATGTTGCGCTCTCGTACCAGGTCGTGAATCAGATCGAGAATTTGGCCTTGAATCGTCACATCCAGCGCGGTGGTGGGCTCGTCGGCAATCAGCAAATCTGGCCCACACGCCAGCGCCATGGCAATGGTGACGCGCTGGCGCTGGCCGCCTGAAAACTGGTGCGGATAGGCATCGACCCGTTTGGCCGCATTCGGAATGCCCACGCGATCCAGCAGTGCGATTACTTGCTTTCGCGCATCCGCTCGTGCGACGCCGCGATGCAGGCGCAGCGGCTCAGCAACCTGATCGCCAATGGTGTGAACGGGGTTCAGTGCGGTCATCGGCTCCTGAAAAATCATGCCGATGCGGTTTCCCCGGATTTGCCGCAACGACGAATCAGGCAGGCCCACCAGCTCCTGGCCGTCAAATTGAATGCTGCCCCGCACCACCGCGTTTTCGGGCAGCAGGCCCATCAACGACAGCGCGGTGATGGACTTGCCACAGCCGGACTCGCCCACCAACCCCAGCGTGTCGCCGCGCTCCAGCGAAAAATTGATGTCGCGCACGGCATCCGCCGGGCCGCGCTGGGTTTGCAGGCGCACGCTTAAGTTTTTGACGCTGAGCAAGGGCATGAATCTAATGCTTAACGCTGGCGTGCCAAGCGCGGATCCATCAAATCCCGCAGGCCATCGCCCAGCAGGTTCAGACCCAACACGGCCATCACAATCGCGACACCGGGGAATACGGCCAACAGCGGTGCCTGGAACAGCAAGGTCTGCGCCTCCGCCAGCATCCGGCCCCACGAGGGCTGCGGTGGCTGCGTGCCGAGTCCCAAATACGATAGCGCGGCTTCGGCCAGGATCGCAATTGCGAAGCGGATGGTGATCTGCACGATTAGCACCGACGAGATGTTGGGCAGTACATGGTCGAAGGTGATTCTGAACGGGCCTTTTCCGCACGCCCGCGCAGCCAGCACGTACTCGCGCGACCACACGGCGACGGCGGATGCGCGCGTAACGCGAATGAAGTTGGGGATGTTGAAAATACCAATGGCGATGATGGAATTGACAATGCCCGCGCCGAATACCGCCGTCATCATGATGGCTGACAAGATGGCAGGAAAGGCGAAGGTGAAGTCGGCCAGGCGCATGATCACTTCCTCCACCCAGCCGCGTTTGGCCGCAGCCAGCAAGCCCAGACCTGCGCCGATGAAGAGGCCAATCGACACCGCAATCACGCCGACCAGAATCGAATTGCGCGCGCCAACAAGCAGCAGCGAAGCGATGTCTCGACCAAACGGGTCGGTGCCGAGCCAATGCGAGGTGCTGGGCGCTTGCAGCTTTTGCGCCATATCGATTTCATACGGCGACCACGGCGTCCACACCAGCGAGAGCGTTGCGGCAAACACGAGCAGAAAAGTCAGCACGGCACCGAGTACGAAACTGCGGTGTTTGAACGCGCGTTGCAGGAACGAAGCAGGCACACGGATTGCGGAGACCGCTATGGTGCTCATAGGGTGCTCATATGTCGCTGGTCAAATGTCACTGGCTTTTACGCGTGGGTCGATCACGGCGTACAGCACATCGACGATGAAGTTCACCACCACCACCATCGTGGCCAGCAGCATCACGCAGTTGCGCACCACGATCAG
>JANNFW010000117.1:0-4154 GCA_031380235.1 Rhodoferax sp.
GCAGGGCGCGCGCGGCTGGGTGGCCAGCGCCTCGCACACGCCCTGAATGATCCTCGCCTGAAAATGTTTGGCGACAAAGCCTTCGGACTGAGGCGCGGTGATGGGAGAAGGAAAGGGCATATCGTGTCGAAAATTAATGCCGACCGCTGGCGAAGCCCGGTCTTTGCCGCTGGTGGCGGATGACCAAAACTCGGAGTTGATCGCCCTCAACCCGATAGACAAGCGAATACGGAAATCCCTTTAGCGGGAACGAGCGCCTCTGTCGTGCAATAGGCGTACCAAAACCAGGGTTTGCCAGCAGGAGGTGTATCACACGCTCCAACTCACTGATGAAGCGTGTTGCAACTTGCCCCCCAGCGTGTTGAAAGTAGTAATCTTTTGCAGCCGCTACATCATCAGTGGCTTGGTCGTGAAAGGAATAGTTCATCGCGCCAGTCTGGCGCGTAGTTGGGACATGGCTTCTTCACCGTCAACCCACTGCGCGCGCCCTGAGGCAATGTCTGCCTCACGCTCGTCGGCCACTTTGTCCCAAGCGGCCTCCACATCTGCATCGGCATCGAGACTTAGAAAAATGCGTTCCAACAAGTGGTTGCGCTCGACTGGGGTGAGTTGCATCACCTGGGCTTCTACATATTCAAGTTGGCTGGGCATGAAGACCTCCGGGGATGGTTACAACGGTTGGTTTTGGGAAATCATAGCGCCTCATAGCGCTTGTTGCCTGCTGTTTACAGACTGCTGCCTTTTGCGTCGGGGGGCAATTTGCCCATGCACCAGCGCTTTTTGCAGCGACAGGCTTTCTACCTCGCGCCCCAGCGCCTGCAAATGCTCACGCACGGTGGCGGGCCGGGTGGAATAGACGCGCAATTGCCTTGCTGGCAGGGCGGCCAAAGCGTCCAGCGTCGCGCGCGTGAGCTTGTGGCATAGGACCGTCAACACACCGTCGGCGGCGTTTTGCACCAGCACCTTGATGCCTTTATCGGTGGCGGGAACGGGGCGCGCCACACGACCCAGGCGCAGCGTAAGCAACTGGAAGGCCTGTGCGCAATCAGATTCAAACGGCGCGTCGCCGGGGCCGATTTTGTCGAGTTGCAGGTAGGCGAAGCTGTTGTTGGCCAGTGTTGCATCGGATTCAATCACCCTTTTCATGCGTTCAGCGCAAACGTCGCGACACAGGTTTTTGTTGGGCTCTTTGTCGGTGGCTTCAGTGCTGCTGCACAGAATGAATTTACGATTGCCTTGGTCTTGCGCGTTCAGCGCCAGCACGGCGTGGCCAGTGGTGCCGCTGCCCGCGAAGAAGTCCAGCACAGTGTCGCCGCGGCGGCTGGCTTGGGAGAGTAGACCTTGAATCAGTGAAAGCGGTTTAGCGTAATTGAAAGCTTTGTCCCCAAAAATCGCAGCTACATCGCGTGAACCCTCCTGGTTTGTCCCGCTTACAAAACTGCTCAAGGCTTCATATTCTTTTTCCTCCGACTTGGGGACAATCCAACTGCTCAAAGGTTGCGTGTCGTTGCGCAAGTCTGCTTTGTAGCGTTTGAATGCCGGCCGTCCAAAGCCGACCTGCTTGCCAACCCAATATTCAAGGTCTGGCAGGTCGCGGCGCAGCATTGGAGACTTACCACTTTTTGGAACTTGCCCGGCGTCGATTGCTTTCAGCAATTCGTCCATCGTGTTCCAAATCTCCACACGCTGTTCTTTAGGAAACAGGATTTGACCAAGCTCGATTAATTCTTCCATCGTCTTAGTTTCCAGCTTTTGCCCAACTTTCAATCGTTCGCGCGATGAATAACGCCAGACGGCATCTGGATTCGCAGGATAGTAAATTTCCGTTTTTGGATCTTGAATCGGATAAAAGGTATTGGGGCGTTGCTTGTGGTCATGTGCTTTGGTTAAATCGCTGGAGCGCCACTCTCCTCGCGGATCACTATCGGTATTGCCATACATTTCATAGCTTTTTTCAAAGCCTTTGAAACTAAAACCACCATTTCCATAAACCAAAACGTGCTCGTGGTCTTCCGAAAGAAAACTGCCTTTCGCGTCGTTGGAGCCTTGTCTTGTTCGCCATACCAATGATCCAAGACGCCGTCCCGAAAACACCTCATCCATCAGCATCTCCAGCCGCGCCCGGTTTTCGTCATTGATGCTGACCATGATCACGCCGTCTTGGGTGAGCAGGTCTTTAGCCAGTGTGAGGCGCTGGTACAAAAACTCGAGCCACTGGCTGTGTCGCCAGCGGTCGTTTTGGCCGACGTAGCGGTCGTTGTAAACCCAGTCTTTGTTACCGGTGTTGTAAGGCGGATCGATGTAGATAACGCGGATTTTCCCGGCGTGGGTGCTCTTGAGCAGGCGCAAGGAATCGAAGTTGTCACCTTCGATGATTAGGTTGGGCGTGCCTGGCCCAGCCAGCGCTTGCAGGCCATGCGAGTTCTCTTCCACCAGACGCGGCAGCACGATGTTGGCGTTCAGCGCCGCGTCGCGCTCTATCGCGCTGTTCTCCCAATATAGCCCGAGCTTTTGTTTCGTCAAATGCTCGGTGAGCAGGCGGCGCAGTTGCGGGGCGCTCAGGTGTTCCAGGCTTTGCAGGAGGTCGTTAGGGGTACTCATCAATTTCTTAAGTCTGATTTTCTGCGGGTAGCACCTGTTAATTCGCTTGGCTGCATATCGGTCGAAAGCCCGAGCTCTTCATGCGCACGCTTTCGAAACCACGCGCTCAAAGATAAACCTTCCGATGTTGCAGCTTGCCTGGCAACGATCTTTAACTCTGGGCGAATATAGATATGGATCTTTTTGAGGGTCTCAGACATCTTCGGCCTCATCGTCATTGGTGAGCCAGTTCTCCACTCTCAAGCCGGGTACTCTGCGAAACTCGGTTTCGTTGTCTGTTACGAGTGTGGCTTCCAGGGCAAGTGCATGGGCGGCAATAAGTAGGTCGTTTGCACCTATTGGTTTGCCCCCCGATTCGAGAGCGGCGCGGATACGAGCGTACTGCGGAGCGACATTGTTCTCCAACGGCAGAACATCAATACCCGCCATCGCAACGTTATAAGCGGATTGAATCCGCTTGGATGGATTTTTTTCAAGTCCGAACAGCAATTCTGACTGTACGACCACGCTGGTGCACAAACGCTCAGCAACACCGAGTTCATTTGCCCGTTTGGCCGCTGGCCCATCCGGTTGACGCATGATGTGGCTGATGATGTTGGTGTCCAGCAGGACAATGGGGCTCATAAAACGATGTCATCGAGCGGCAGCAAGCCCTCATCCACATCCGGGAACTCTTCATCAATTGGCCCCAACTTTCTCAATTCGACCAGCATTTGCAGCACAGCTTCTCGTGAGCCCTTTGGAAAACTGGGCTTGACGGGCTCGATCACCAGTGTGTTGCCAACCCTGCGCATGATTGCGTCTTGGGTGTCCAACTCAAACTCGCGAGGGATGCGCACCGCCTGGTTAGCGCCATTGCGAAAAAGACGCACCTGCCTGGCGGAGTCAATGTTGGCATCCACAGTGAATTTTTCAGAAACTTTGTGCATGACATTTTTCCTTGTGAAGCCGATGAATTTTGGATTTTAGCATAGGCTAAGACCTATGCCGCAACTGCGGCCACCGGTTGCCCCAGCCGCTTCAACACATCCCGCACCGTTTGCGCCCGGTCTTTCGCTTCTGGTAGCGACAGCTCGATGCGCAGTTTCTCGTTACCGACCAGCTTGATATAGCGGTTTTTTTGAATCAACTCGATGATGCGCATCGGTTCAATCGGTGCGTTTTTCTTGAAGGTGATGGTGATCACGGCGGGTGCGGCATCCACCTTCACCACGCCGTAGGGTTTGGCGATGACGCGCAGGCGGTGCACGTCGATCAGGCTTTGCGCTTGTGGCGGCAGTTTGCCAAAGCGGTCGATGATTTCTTCCAGCAGCGCGTCGATCTGATCCGCATTTTTGGCGGTGGCGAGCTTTTTATAGAACGACAGGCGCAAATGCACGTCGCCGCAGTAGTCGTCTGGCAGCAGCGCCGGTGCGTGCAGGTTGATGTCGGTGGTGGCGTTCATGGGTGCCATCAAATCGGGCTCAATGCCAGCTTTGAGGCAACGCACGGCCTCGCCCAGCATCTCGTTGTAGAGCTGAAAACCGATCTCCAGCATGTTGCCGCTCTGGTTT
>JANNFW010000012.1:0-8711 GCA_031380235.1 Rhodoferax sp.
ACCCGTTGCCACCGGCCCGGTCACTAAAGACACCCAAATCATCGCGATTTACGGCAAAGGCGGCATCGGCAAGAGTTTCACGCTGGCCAATCTCTCTTACATGATGGCGCAGCAGGGCAAGAAGGTTTTGCTGATTGGCTGCGACCCCAAGAGCGATACCACCAGCCTGCTATTTGGAGGCAGGGCATGCCCCACCATCATCGAGACGTCGTCCAAGAAAAAACTCGCGGGCGAGGCCGTTCAAATTGGCGATGTCTGCTTCAAGCGCGACGGTGTTTACGCCATGGAGCTGGGTGGGCCTGAAGTGGGTCGCGGCTGTGGCGGGCGCGGCATCATCCACGGGTTCGAGTTGCTGGAAAAACTTGGCTTCCACGAATGGGGCTTTGACTACGTGCTGCTCGATTTCCTGGGCGACGTGGTCTGCGGCGGTTTCGGCCTGCCGATTGCGCGCGACATGTGCCAAAAAGTCATCGTAGTGGCCAGCAATGACTTGCAGTCCCTTTACGTCGCCAACAACGTCTGCTCGGCCGTGGAGTACTTCCGCAAGCTCGGTGGCAATGTGGGCGTAGCGGGCATGGTGATCAACCGGGACGATGGCACGGGCGAAGCATCGGCCTTCGCCGAGAAAGTCGGTATCCCGGTGCTGTCTGTGATTCCTGCCAATGATGACATCCGCCGCAAAAGCGCCAGCTACGAAATCATTGGCCGACCCGATTCCGTATGGGGGCCCATGTTTGCACAGCTCGCCGAAAACGTCGGCACCTCGCAGCCGATCCGTCCCAAGCCGATGACGCAAGACGCGCTCTTGGGCTTGTTTTCCGCAGACAGCGTTGGCCGAAACGTGGTGCTGGAGCCCGCGACGCAATTTGACATGTGCGGCAAAACCGAATCAAAAAAAGAGACGCTCGAAGTCGTTTACGACGAAGTCTGAAAAAACCTCGCTAAAAAAAGCCCAAATCAGTCAGCCATGAGCAGCATCATCCCCATCATCCCCGTGCAGGCGCTGCCTGTGCCCACCGCCATTGAAGGTGATGGCATGGGCTGCCATTCAGGTGGCGACACGATGCTGGCGGCTGCCAAGGCGGCTGGCAAATCAGAAGTTCTCGATCAGTACGCCAAAGACTATCCCAAAGACCCCAAAGCCGGCCCGCACGATCAACCGCAAAGCATGTGCCCCGCATTTGGCGCGCTGCGGGTCGGTTTGCGCATGCGCCGCACAGCCACCATCCTTTCCGGCTCTGCTTGCTGCGTTTACGGCCTGACGTTCACCTCGCACTTCTACGGTGCCAAGCGCAGTGTGGGTTATGTGCCGTTCAATTCAGAATCGCTGGTCACCGGCAAACTGTTTGAAGACATTCGCGAAGCTGTCTACAAGCAGGCCGATCCAGCTTTGCTGGATGCCATCGTCATTATCAATCTGTGTGTGCCGACTGCCAGCGGCGTCCCGCTTCAGATTTTGCCCAAAGAAATCAACGGCGTTCGAATCATCGGCATCGATGTTCCAGGTTTTGGTGTGCCCACACATGCTGAGGCCAAAGATGTATTGGCCGGCGCCATGTTGAAGTACGCGCGCAATGAGGCCGAGTCTGGCCCGGTGCAAGCACCTCGGGCGGGTAAATCCACCAAACCGACCATTTCGCTGCTGGGCGAAATGTTTCCTGCAGACCCCGTCATCATTGGCCGCATGCTGGAGCCGATGGGCTTGGCCGCTGGCCCGGTGGTTCCGACGCGCGAATGGCGTGAGTTGTATGCGGCCTTGGATTGCGTTGCCGTTGCTGCCATTCACCCTTTTTATACCGCCAGCATCCGTGAGTTTGACGCGGCAGGCCGCACCGTTGTGGGTTCAGCACCTGTCGGTCACGACGGCACCGAAGCCTGGCTGCAAGCGATTGGAAATGCTGCCAACGTTCCGCAAGCGCAAATTGATGCCGTCAAAAACATGATGCTGCCGGCGATCAAGGGCGCACTGTCCAAGATGCAAATCAAAGGACGTATCACCTTGAGCGGCTATGAAGGCTCCGAGCTGCTGGTAGCTCGTTTGCTGGTGGAAAGCGGTGCCGATTTGCGCTATGTGGGCACCGCCTGCCCGCGCACCGTGTGGAGTGATGCAGATCGGCAATGGCTCGAATCCAAAGGCGTGCAGGTGCAATTCCGGGCGTCGCTGGAACAAGACCTTGCAGCAATGCACGAGTTCCAGCCAGACCTGGCGATTGGCACCACCCCGATTGTGCAAGCCGCCAAAGAGCTCAGCATTCCTTCGCTGTATTTCACCAATTTGATCTCGGCCCGGCCTTTGATGGGGCCAGCGGGTGCGGGCTCGTTGGCAACGGTGATCAACGCAGCCATCGGCAACAAGGCCCGGTTTGATGAGATGAGTGCATTTTTTGGTGCCACGGGAACCGGCCACGCAGCGGGCGTGTGGGAGCCTGCCAACGGCATTCCTCAGGATCGCCCCGAGTTCAAGGCTGAAACCAAGCGCCTAGTCACGAAGATGATCAAAAAGCGCAAAGCCGAGGAGATGATCTGATGCTGGTGCTGGATCATGATCGCGCGGGTGGTTACTGGGGTGCGGTGTATGTGTTCACCGCCATCAAGGGATTGCAAGTGGTGATTGATGGCCCGGTCGGCTGCGAAAACCTGCCGGTGACTTCGGTGTTGCATTACACCGATGCCCTGCCGCCGCATGAGCTGCCCATCGTCGTAACCGGGCTGGCCGAAGAACAATTGGGCCGAGAGGGTACCGAAGGGTCGATGCGCCGAGCGCATGCGGCGCTCGATCCTGATCTTCCGTCGGTCGTGGTGACGGGCTCCATTGCCGAGATGATCGGTGGCGGTGTGACACCGGCGGGCACCAATATCCAGCGCTTTTTGCCCCGTACCATTGATGAAGACCAGTGGCAATGTGCCAACCGCGCGATGTTCTGGCTGTGGTCAGAGTACGGTTTGCGCGAAGTGCCTGCGCGCAAACCGTTTGCCGAGCGTCCCGCAGGTGAGAAGCCACGCGTCAACATCATTGGGCCAAGCTACGGTGTCTTCAATTCGCCCAGCGACCTGGCGGAGATTCGCCGCCTGGTGCAAGGCATTGGTGCAGAGATCAACATGGTCTTCCCGCTGGGCAGTCACCTGGCCGACGTGTCAAGGCTGGTCGAGGCAGATGTCAATATTTGTATGTACCGCGAATTTGGTCGCATGCTGTGTGAGGCACTGGAGCGGCCTTATCTGCAGGCCCCGATTGGCTTGCACAGCACCACCAAGTTTCTGCGCAGCCTGGGTCAACTGCTGGGCCTCGATCCTGAGCCCTTCATCGAGCGCGAGAAACACACCACCATTAAACCTATCTGGGACCTGTGGCGCTCGGTGACTCAAGACTTCTTTGGCACCGCCAATTTTGCTGTTGTCGCGAACGAAACCTACACCCGCGGCATCCGCCACTTTTTGGAAGTTGAAATGGGGTTGCCCTGCAACTTCGCGATTGCGCGGCGCGCTGGCGAAAAGACAGACAACGCCGAGGTGCGTCGTTTGGTCGCCGAGAAAACACCTTTGGTGATGTATGGCAGCTACAACGAGCGGATGTATCTGGCTGAATGTGGCGGTGGCGGAATGATGAAGGCGACTTTCATTCCTGCTTCATTCCCCTTGCCGATCATTCGCCGTCACACCGGCACACCCTTCATGGGCTATTCGGGTGCCACTTACATCATTCAAGAGTTTTGCAATGCGCTGTTTGACGCGCTGTTTCACATCCTGCCCTTGGGTACCGACCTGGATCGGGTTGACCCAACTCCAGCGCGGCTGGGCGAGGAAGAAACCCGCCCGTGGGATGCTGATGCGCAGGCTCTGCTCAACGAGTTTGTAGAGAGCGAGCCAGTGCTGGTGCAAATTTCGGCCGCCAAACGCTTGCGCGACCGCACTGAGCGCGATGCAAGAACTGCGGGCGAAGCGCGTGTCACCAGTCTGCGCGTCACGCAGTCAAGAAACGCACTGCGCCAAGGAGTGGCGGCATGAGCCTGCTACCCCACCTAATTCAAGAAATCGCCCAGACCGACTGGGCGCAAGGAATGTCGCGATATCCGTCGCGGCAACCCCACCGCGGGGGTAGTTTCGCGGCAACTGCCGAAAGGCATTTCAGGAGTAAGCACTATGGCTGACAACAGCAGAGGCTCAGTGTCCGGGTTAACGGATAACGAAGCCAAGGAGTTTCACGGCATCTTCATCACCAGCTTCATCATTTTCACAGTGATCGCTGTTGTCGCGCATTTTCTTGCGTGGCAGTGGCGTCCGTGGCTACCCGGTGCTGGCGGTTATGCATCCATCATCAACGACGCAAAAGATGCTACAGCGGCGTATCTCGCTGTGGCGTTTAGCGCATAAGGAGAATCAACATGTGGCGCATTTGGACTTTGTTTGACCCACGCAGGACGCTCATCGCCCTGTTCACTTTTCTATTCGCTCTGGCTTTGGTGATTCACTTCATCCTGCTAAGCACCGATCGCTTCAACTGGATCGAAGGCACATCAAAGGCCAAATCAGGTGGCCAAATGTCCTCAATGCCTGCGCCTGCTGTGGCGCCGAAGCAGTAGGGACGTTTGTCATTAACGGCAGACAAGGCAAGGGCTGGTCGCCCTTTCCTTGTCTAACTTCAAGGGGACGAGGAGTCTGCCTGCCAAGGCACTCCTGATTTTGAGGGCTTGATCATGGCCATGCTCAGTTTTGAAAGAAAGTACCGCGTTCGCGGTGGAACCCTGGTCGGAGGCGATCTCTTCGATTTTTGGGTAGGCCCGTTCTATGTCGGTTTCTTTGGTGTCACCACGCTATTTTTTGCGGTGGTCGGAACCATGATGATCGTTTGGGGCGCATCTCAGGGGCCAACCTGGAACCTCTGGCAGATCAATATCGCGCCGCCTGATCTCAGTTACGGTTTAGGAATGGCACCTTTGATGCAAGGTGGACTTTGGCAGCTCATCACCGTCTGCGCCATCGGGGCATTTGTATCCTGGGCTTTGCGTGAGGTTGAAATTTGTCGAAAACTGGGGATGGGTTACCACGTGCCGTTCGCCTTCTCCATCGCAATTTTTGCCTACGTGACGCTGGTAGTCATTCGGCCCGTGCTCATGGGCGCTTGGGGACATGGCTTCCCGTACGGCATCATGAGCCACCTGGACTGGGTGTCCAACACCGGCTACCAGTACTTGCACTTCCACTACAACCCGGCGCACATGTTGGCCGTGAGTTTCTTCTTCGCGACGACATTTGCTTTGTCACTGCATGGCGCGTTGATTTTGTCAGCCACCAACCCCGCCAAGGGCGAAGTTGTCAAAACAGCAGAGCACGAAAACACCTTCTTTCGCGACACCATCGGCTATTCAATCGGCACGCTGGGCATCCATCGACTGGGTTTGTTTCTGGCGCTGTCAGCAGGTTTCTGGAGCGCTGTTTGCATCGTCATCAGCGGGCCGTTTTGGACGCGCGGCTGGCCTGAGTGGTGGAGCTGGTGGCTTAGTTTGCCAATCTGGCGCTGAATCTCGCTAGAACTTCAATGAAAACGACGTAAAGAAACTAAAAGCCTAAACGCACGGAGATATATCCCATGGCGATCGAATATCAAAATCTCTTTACCCGCGTCCAAGTGCAAGCCCCGTCCTATCCGGGTATTCCGCTGGAGCGCGGTAACAAAGAGCGTGAAGTCCAACCCTTTCACGTGCATCTCTTTGGCAAGCTAGGTGATGCCCAAATCGGCCCAATCTACTTGGGCTGGTTCGGCTTGGCATCCGCCATTTGCTTCCTGATTGCGTTTGAAATCATTGGCCTGAACATGTGGGCCTCTGTCAACTGGGATCCGGTGCAGTTTGTGCGACAACTGTTCTGGCTGGCGCTTGAGCCGCCACCAGCGTCTTATGGCCTGAAGATTCCGCCGCTGAATGAAGGCGGCTGGTGGTTGATGGCGGGCTTTTTCCTCACCTTGTCGCTGATCCTTTGGTGGGTGCGCATGTACCGCCGCGCCCGTGCGCTAGGCATGGGCACACACGTGGCCTGGGCCTTTGCGGCCGCCATTTGGCTGTATCTGGTGCTGGGGTTTATTCGCCCCGTGCTAATGGGCAGTTGGGGTGAGGCGGTGCCGTTTGGCATCTTCCCGCACCTGGACTGGACAGCGGCTTTCTCCATCCGATACGGCAATCTGTTTTACAACCCGTTCCATATGCTCTCGATTGCCTTCCTGTATGGCGCGACGCTTATTTTCGCGATGCACGGTGCTACTATTTTGGCGGTGAGCCGTTTTGGGGGTGAGCGCGAGATTGAGCAGATTGTGGACCGTGGCACCGCGTCTGAGAGGGCGGCCCTGTTTTGGCGTTGGACGATGGGCTTCAACGCCACGATGGAATCGATTCATCGCTGGGGCTGGTGGTTTGCGGTGCTTTGCCCGTTGACGGGTGGTATTGGGATTTTGCTAACCGGCACGGTGGTGGACAACTGGTACCTGTGGGGCGTCAAGCATCACATTGCGCCGATGTACCCGGCCGTTTTTGCCCCGGTGATCGATCCTTCGTTGCTGCAAGGAGTCAAACCATGATGTCCAGCCGAACATTCATTTACGCAAGCTGCGGGCTGTTGTTTTCGTTCCTGGCGGGTTGTGAGCGCCCGCCCATCGATACGGTGCAGCGTGGCTATCGCGGCACGGCGATGGTCGAGGTGTACAACCCCCGAATGCTGGCAACTCAGGCTTCCCTCAATTCCGTGCCTGCCGACACACCTTATTCGCCCGGTTCGCCAGATGAGCCCAAAGCTGGCAAGGTCTATCAAAACGTCAAGGTCTTGGGTGATTTGGGTGTGGGCGAGTTCTCACGCTTGATGGTGTCCATGACGGCTTGGGTTTCCCCCGAGCAAGGCTGCACCTATTGCCACGCGGGCAACAACTTTGCCACTGACGACAAATACACCAAGGTCGTGGCCCGGCGCATGCTG
This sequence comes from Rhodoferax sp., assembly GCA_031380235.1. Classification (GTDB taxonomy): domain Bacteria; phylum Pseudomonadota; class Gammaproteobacteria; order Burkholderiales; family Burkholderiaceae_C; genus JANYCG01. The sequence goes on from JANNFW010000012.1 coordinate 6,961, forward strand.
GAGATGACTCAGCACATCAACAAAGACTGGAAAACCCATGTGGCCGACACCGGCGTGACCTGCTACACCTGCCACCGGGGTCAGCCTGTGCCAGCGCAGGTGTGGTTCACCGCACCCGAGCAAAAGCAGGCACGCGGGATGGTAGGTAGCAAAGCAGGGCAAAACACGCCAGCTCCTTCGGTGGCTTACTCGTCGTTGCCCTACGACCCGTTTACGCCGTTCTTGCTGCAAGCCAGTGATATCCGTCAAATCGGCAAAACCCCCTTGCAAACCGGCAATCGCCACTCCATCAAGCAGACCGAGCACACTTACGGTCTGATGATGCACATGTCAGATTCACTTGGTGTGAACTGCACCTACTGCCACAACACCCGCTCGTTCAGCACCTGGGACATGAGCACGCCCCAGCGCGCCACCGCCTGGTATGGCATTCGTCTGACGCGTGATCTCAACAACGATTACATGAAGCCGCTGACCCCAGTGTTCCCGGCCAATCGATTGGGCGAAACGGGAGATGTCGCCAAAGTGAACTGCGGCACCTGCCACCAAGGTGCGTTCAAGCCGCTATACGGTGCCAGCATGCTTAAAGATCATCCTTCGCTCTCAGGCAAGTCCGCTGGTGCGGCGGTAGCGGGCGCGCTTCCCGCGACGGTGTCCACCGCGGATGGCGCAACCCTGTACTTCGGTGTGGGCTCGTCCACCATTGCGGGCGATGCAGTCAGCGGCATGCGTGCGCTGATTGATGCCTTGAAGGCAAACCCCGGTGTGGCGGTCAGCATTTCAGGCTATCACTCAGCATCGGGTGATTTGACGCAGAACCAAGAGTTGGCCAAAAACCGTGCCATGGCGGTACGCGATTCGCTGAAGTCTGCGGGTGTGGCAGACGATCGCTTCAATCTTCAAAAGCCAGTCTCAGCGGAGGCTAATTTGAGTGGTGAAGACCCGAACGCTCGCCGCGTTGAGGTGCTGGTGAAGAAGTAACCTACGAAGGCGTATGCCTGGCAAATTGCTCTGCCAGATACGCCTCACCCCGTTCCAGCACAAAGTAGCGAAACGCCTCGGCCGCAGGCGACAAAATTTTGGACAGCGTGTGCACCACGTTCCATGCGCGAACGACTGGCGCACCCTGCACATCCAACTGAGCGATGAGGCGGTTGTCCAGCTCCAGACCGAGCGTGTGCAGCGACAAAAAACTCAGGGCCATGCCCGCCATCACCGCCTGCTTGATGGTCTCGTTACTGGCCATCTCCATGGTGATGCGTGGCTCAATTCGGGCGGTTTGCAAAAATTTCTCCAGCGCCGCGCGTGTGCCAGAGCCCTGCTCCCGTACGATGAAGCTTTGACCCTGCAGCGCGTGCGCCGAGAGCTGACCCTGCGCTGTCAGCGGGTGGCCAACAGGTGCCACGAAAACGTGGGGGTGCGCTGCAAAAGGCTCAGCGCGGGTTGCCAGTTCTTTCGGTGGGCGGCCCATGATCGCGATATCGACTTCGTTGGCGTGCAGCATCTTGACCAACTGCTCGCGGTTGCCCACGGCCAGCTTGATGTCAATCCCGTCGTGGTCTCGCCGGAACTCGGCGAGCAGTCGCGGCAAAAAGTATTTGGCCGTGCTGACCATGCCGATGGTGAGCGTGCCGATCTCCAGCTTCTGAAAACGCGCGGCCGCATCTTCTGCATCTTTGAGCGTAGCCAGCATCTTGCGCGCGTAGACCAGCATGTACTCGCCCACCGTGGTCAATGCCACTTGCCGCCCG
>JANNFW010000016.1:0-2931 GCA_031380235.1 Rhodoferax sp.
TGCCGGGCGCATCCAACGACACCAAGATTTGCGACTGCTGGGAGTGCTTGGGGGCGGATGGGTCGGTCTTGCCCATCACGATGGCCAGCTTGCAGCGCGGGTCGCCCACGCCGCTGGACCACCACTTGCGGCCATTGATGACGTAATGGTCGCCATCGCGCTGAATCGAGGTTTCGATATTAGTTGCGTCGCTCGATGCCACATCCGGCTCGGTCATCAAAAACGCAGAGCGAATCTCACCCGCCAACAAAGGTTGCAGCCACTGGGCCTTGTTGGCGTCTGACGCATAGCGCGCCAGCACCTCCATGTTGCCGGTGTCAGGGGCCGAGCAGTTGAACACCTCGGATGCAAACTTCACGCGACCCATCTCCTCCGCGCATACGGCGTATTCCAGATTTGTCAGGCCCGCACCCTTGTACGGGCTGTCTTCGGGCAGCGAATCTTTAGGCAGGAACAGATTCCACAAGCCTGCTGCTTTGGCTTTGAGTTTCAACTCCTCCACAATCGGCACCACCTGCCAGCGGTCACTACCAAAGGCATCCATCTGCGCATCAAACACAGGCACCGCCGGGTACACATGCGCGTCCATGAACGCTTTGACGCGGTCGCGCCAGTAGATTTGGGTGTCGGACAGAGTGAAGTTCATGGCTTGCCTTTAAAGTGGTCAATCACTTTAATCCAAGCGACAAACCCTAGGTGTCGCCCAGTCGCCTCAAAGCGCTCAGCAATAATCAGTCAAGTGTGCTTTGGAGACCCTCGTGAAACGAATTGAACTTCTCATCATCGACCCGCAAAACGACTTTTGCGATTTGCCTGCTGACTGGTGCTCGGTCGATCCTTTGACGGCGCAAGCCGTTCTGCCTGCATTGCCGGTGGCGGGCGCCCATGCCGACATGCTGCGGCTGGCTGAGTTGATCCGCTGCGGTGCGGATGGAATTTCCGCGATCACAGTCACGCTGGATTCGCACCATCGGTTTGACATTGCGCACCCGACGTTTTGGAAAACCGGCGCAGGCGAGGCGGTCGCGCCCTTCACGCCCATCACCGCCAGCCATGTGCGCAGCCGTGACTTCGCTCCAAAAGACCTTTCCATGTTGCCCCGCGCGCTGGCCTATCTGGACGAGCTGGAACAGCGTGGCCGCTACACGCTGATGGTATGGCCGGTGCATTGCGAGATCGGCAGTTGGGGCCACAACATTCACGCCGCCGTCAAGGCCGCTTACAACGCCTGGGAAGATGAACACTTGGCGTTGGTACGCAAGGTCAACAAAGGCAGCAACCCGTGGACCGAGCACTACAGCGCATTGCAAGCCGAGGTACCGGACAGTGATGACGAATCCACGCAACTCAACACCGCGCTGATTGCTTCGCTGGACGCGGCGGACATGATCGTGATCGCCGGTGAAGCCAGTAGCCATTGCGTGCGCGCGACGACTGAGCACCTGATCGACAACTTGCCCTCGCGCAAAGAGGCTAAGGTCGTGCTGCTGACGGATTGCATGAGCCCAGTCGGCGGGTTTGAGGCGCAGCACATCACCTTTCTGGATGACATGGCGCGCCGTGGAGTGACATTGACGACCAGCGCGCAGATGCTGATCACGTTGCAGAATAATGCGTGAGCAAACTCCCAGGACACAACATGAGCCGACTCAATCACTTGACTCTCAGCCACGACATTGGGGACACCACTGCGCCGTTGATCGAGCGCACCATTGGCGATCACTTCCAAGCCATCGCGCAGCGTTATCCCGACCGGGAGGCGTTGGTTTCTAGGCATCAGAACGTGCGCATGAGCTACCGCGAGCTGGATCGTGAGTCCAATCGCCTGGCCAGTGCTTTGCTACGCTCTGGCCTCGCCCGGGATGATCGCGTGGGCATCTGGGCGCACAACAGTTCTGAGTGGCTGTTGATGCAAATTGCCACCGCCAAAGTCGGCATCGTGCTGGTCAACATCAACCCCGCTTACCGCGTCACCGAGCTGGAGTACGCGCTGAACAAAGTGGGCTGCAAGATGCTGGTGACCATGACGGCGTTCAAGACCAGCGACTACCTAGGGATCGTGCGTGAGCTGGCGCCCGAGGTGGATGCCTGCACGCCGGGTGCGCTGGGTGCCCGTCGCGCGCCGCTGCTGAAAACGGTGGTGCAACTGGGCACGCAAAAAGTAGCAGGGATGTTGAGCTTTGCAGACCTGATGGACAGGGGCGATGGGGATGACCCCACTGTCGGCAAGCTCGGCGCTTTGCTCAAAGCCACCGACCCGATCAACATCCAGTTCACCAGCGGTACCACCGGCTTTCCCAAAGGGGCCACGCTCACGCACAGCAACATCCTGAACAATGGTTTTTTCATCGGCGAGGCGATGAAGCTCACTGAAGCTGACCGCCTGTGCATCCCCGTGCCGCTGTACCACTGCTTCGGCATGGTGTTGGGCAACCTGGCCGCACTCACGCATGGCTCAACCATCGTCTACCCGAACGACGGGTTTGATCCGCTGACGGTGCTGGAGACGGTGCAGGCCGAAAAATGCACCGTGCTGCATGGTGTGCCGACCATGTTCATTGCCGAGCTGGCTCAACCCAGGTTTGCGGAATTTGATCTTTCATCGCTGCGCAGCGGCATCATGGCCGGCTCGCCGTGCCCGATCGAAGTGATGAAGAAGGTAGTGAGCGACATGCACATGAACGAGGTCACCATTGCCTATGGCATGACGGAGACCAGCCCAGTAAGCTGCCAAAGCACGACGACAACGCCGTTAGCCAAGCGGGTCTCAACCGTAGGGCTGGTGCAGCCGCATCTTGAGATCAAGGTGATCGACCCCGAAACGGGGCAAACCGTGGCGGTTGGCGAGACGGGCGAGTTTTGCACCAAGGGCTATTCCGTGATGCACGGCTACTGGGGCGATGAAGAGAAGACGCGCGAGGCGATTGACCG
>JANNFW010000171.1:0-6476 GCA_031380235.1 Rhodoferax sp.
GCATGTTGCGGGGCATATTCTGGTTGCCGATGGTTATGTTGCGACCGAGGCCCGCCGGAACATCTCAGCCAAGGTTGGCGGCGAGGCGGTGGATTATCTACAAGCTTTGCTCACTCAATTGGAGGTGAGTGATGTGCAATACCCGACTGAGGCGCAAGCCGCCGCAATTTGGTTGCCTGAAAAAGACCGACCCGTCCTGGTGGCGGCGATTGCATTGAAATGCAACGCATTGGTAACTGGTGATCGAACGCACTTTGGCTCCGGTTACGGCAAGGTGTTTGACGGCGTGACCATTTATTCTCCCGCCCAACTGGCTCAGGCCGTATTTCCTCCGATGTAGGGAAAGTGCCAGTTTCCTCTAACAGCACTCAATCCGACGTAGCATCTAGCACGCTTGCCAGCGGCGACTTGCGCGCTTGGGTGAGCATGAACAGGCCTGCACCTACCAGCAGGGCGATGCCGATGAAGGCCATGGTGTTGGGTACGTCGCGCCACAGCAGCCAGCCCAGCGCCAGGGCGAATAGCAGGCCGGTGTAGCGAAATGGGGCGATCAGGCTCATCTCGCCCGCGCGCATCGCGCGAATCAACAGGAAGTAGCCAGCACTGAGCAAGACGCTGGCGGCGGCCAGCAGCGCCAGATGCTGCGCGTGGAAAGGTTTCCAGCCCTGGAACAGGCTGAGCACGCCCGACAGCAGGCTGACCGCCAGTACCGTTGACAGCGTGATTAACAGTGAGGGCACGCTCTGTGGAATGACTCGCGTTATCGCATCGCGCGCCGCATGCAGCACGGTGCCCAGCAGACACAGCAGCGACCAGACGTTGAAGCCGTCCGCCGTGGGTTGCACGATCAACAGCACGCCGCTGAAGCCAACGCCGATGGCCAGCCAGCGCAGAGCGCCGACCCGCTCGTTGAACATGAAAACCGCCAACAGCGTGATGAACAAGGGCGTGGCCATGTTGATGGCGGTGGCGTTGGCCAGCGGCATCTGGAACAAGGCGGTCAGGTAGACCAGCGATGCGGTCGCGTCAAACGCGGCGCGCAGTAGAACCGATTTGTGCAGCAGTTGCGTGATGGGCAGCGCGCCGGTCTGGGCATCGCGGCGCAGCGCCCCCAACGCGTGGCAGACCGTCAGCATCAACACCGAGGCAAAACAGCCGCGCAGAAAGATCAGTTGCAAGCCAGGCAGCGACGCGCTGACCAGCTTGACGAGTGCGTCGTTGGCGATGAACAAGGCCATCGCGGCCGACATGCCGATGATGCCGCGACGGTTGTCAGCAGCGCTCATTGGGTGATTCGGTCATAACGGGCGGATGTTCAAGCGGGCTGCGGTTCGTAAAGTATACGGACTGCCCGTGCAGCCGTCGTCGGCGTGCGCAGTTGCGCATACAGGTTCTTGGGGTCGGCCATTTCGGGAATCAGATCAATTGTTTCACCCAGCCCCAAGCTCAGGGCTGCATCCCGCATAAAACGCAGCGCCGCAAAATCTTCCAGCGCAAAGCCGACAGAGTCAAATACAGTGATCATGGCATCGCTGGTGCGGCCTGGCAGCTTGCCCGCCAGCACTTGCCACAGCTCGGTGATGGCAAAATCAGCCGGCATCTGTTGAATGTCGCCCTCGATGCGGGTTTGTGGGGCGTACTCGACAAACACCTCAGCCTGCTCCAGCACATCCCGCGCAAGCTCGGTTTTACCAGGGCAGTCGCCACCCACGGCGTTCAGGTGCATGCCCGGCTCCAGCATGTCGGCCGTGATGATGGTGGCATTGGTTTTGTCTGCCGTGATGGTGGTGACGATATCGGAACCTTGCACGGCCTCGCGCGTGCTGGCGCAAGTCACCAACTTCAGGCCGCTTGACTTCAAATTGGCGACCAGTTTCGTCATGGCGCGAGCGTCGACATCAAACAGCCGAATCTCTTCAATGCCCACCAGGTGCTTGAACGCCATCGCCTGAAACTCCGCTTGCGCGCCGCAGCCGATCAAGGCCATCACGCGGCTGCTCGAACGTGCCAGTGCGCGGGCAGCCACCGCAGATGTGGCAGCGGTGCGCAGCGCCGTGGTCAGCGTGAGTTCACTCAACAACGTGGGCATGCCGGTTGCGACATCCGCCAGCACGCCAAATGGCATCACTGTGAGTATCCCAAACTGGGTATTCTTCGGGTGGCCGTTGACGTACTTGAAGCTGTAGTTCGTGCCATCAGATATCGGCATCAGCTCGATCACGCCATTGTCTGAATGGCTTGCCACACGGGCCGATTTGTCAAATAGATTCCAACGCAAAAAATCACTGCGAATGTACGCCGCCATGCCGCTCAGGCAATTTTCCAGCCCTTTTTGGCGGATGATTTCGATTACGGTGGGCACGCTCAAGTACGTGGTTTCTGCTTTGTTGATCTGCTTGGTAGGGGCCGTGTTGGGGGTCATGTTGCTTCTCCTGTGCATCTGTCAAAAATCTGATGAATGAAGTCTCTCGCAAACCGGTGACAATGAAAATCGGTAACAATATGCTGAAATAAGATAATTTTGATCAAATCAGCAATATAAATTATCATTTAGCCATTTTATGGATGCCACTGACCAAGCCTTGATCGCGCTCCTGCGGCAAAACGCCCGCCTGAACGTGGCCGACCTTGCGCACAAGCTGAAAGTCTCGCGCGGCACGGTCACCAACCGCATCAGGAAGCTAGAAGACGAACAGGTGATCGTGGGCTACACCGTGCGCTTGCGGCCCGAGTCAGAGCCCGAGCGCATCCGCGCCTGGATGGGTGTGACGGTGGAGGGCAACCGCACGCGCGAGGTGATCGCCAGCCTGCTGGGTGAGCCCGGTGTCGCTGCCCTTCACGACACCAATGGCCGCTGGGATCTACTGGCCGAGCTGGAGGTGCGCTCGATGGGCGAACTGTCGCAAGTGCTGGAGCGCGTGCGCCTGGTGGCAGGCATTCGCGGTACCGAGACGAATATTCATTTGGCGAGTTATCGCTAGTTTTATCCCTGTTTCAACTGCCAGCAGCACCACTGGGGTTTTAAATTTTCTGAATCGGAATGTAGATCTCGCTGCCAGCCGCGCGAAACTCGGCGCTCTTGGCGGCCATGCCGGCGGCAATCTCCTCTTCTTGCTTGGCAGCGTACTCGCGTACTTCCTGGGTGATTTTCATGGAGCAGAACTTCGGCCCGCACATGGAGCAGAAGTGCGCTACTTTGGCACCCTCAGCCGGTAAGGTTTCATCATGAAACTCGCGTGCGGTGTCGGGGTCCAGCGACAGGTTGAACTGGTCCTGCCAGCGGAATTCAAAGCGTGCTTTTGACAGCGCTTCGTCCCGCGCACGCGACACCGGATGACCCTTGGCCACGTCCGCCGCGTGGGCAGCAATCTTGTAGGCGATGATGCCCGCCTTCACGTCGTCGCGGTTGGGCAGGCCCAGGTGCTCTTTCGGAGTTACGTAGCAGAGCATTGCGGTGCCGTACCAGCCAATCATCGCGGCACCAATGGCGCTAGAAATGTGGTCGTAGCCCGGCGAAATGTCGATGGTCAGTGGCCCCAGGGTGTAAAACGGAGCTTCATGGCAGTGCTTCAACTGCTCTTCCATATTGGCTTGAATCATGTGCATGGGCACGTGGCCAGGCCCTTCAATCATGGTTTGCACGTCGTGCTTCCAGGCGATTTTGGTCAACTCACCGAGTGTGCGCAGTTCGGCAAACTGGGCTTCGTCATTGGCATCGGCAGCACTGCCGGGGCGCAGGCCATCACCCAGGCTGAAGCTCACGTCATAGGCTTTCATGATGTCGCAGATGTCTTCAAAGTGCTCGTACAAAAAGCTTTCTTTGTGGTGTGAAATGCACCACTTGGCCATGATCGAGCCGCCGCGCGACACAATGCCGGTGCGCCGCTTGGCTGTCATCGGAATGAAGGGCAGACGAATGCCTGCGTGAATCGTGAAGTAGTCCACGCCTTGCTCGGCTTGTTCAATCAAGGTGTCGCGAAAAATCTCCCAGGTCAAGTCTTCGGCCACGCCGCCGACCTTTTCAAGTGCCTGGTAAATCGGCACGGTGCCAATGGGCACGGGCGAGTTGCGAATGATCCAGTCGCGCGTGGTGTGAATGTTTTTGCCGGTCGACAGATCCATCACATTGTCTGCACCCCAGCGAATCGCCCAGACTAGTTTTTCCACCTCTTCTTCAATGCTGGACGTGACGGCCGAGTTGCCGATGTTGGCATTGATTTTCACCAGGAAGTTGCGGCCAATCGCCATCGGCTCGATCTCCGGATGGTTGATATTGGCTGGGATGATGGCGCGGCCCCGGGCGACTTCATCGCGCACGAACTCGGGCGTCACGATGTCGGGCAAGATCGCGCCCATCGGGTTGCCGCGCAGGCGCAACGCGCGTTCGCGGGCCATGTCGTTGTTGCCTAAATACTCCTCAGCCCACTCGCGTTTGCCGTTTTCGCGAATGGCGACGTATTCCATCTCCGGGGTGATGATGCCGCGTCTCGCGTAGTGCATTTGGCTCACATTGCTGCCCGATTTCGCACGCCGGGGCGGGCGCTGCAAACCAGCGGCTTGGGCGCGAAGCTTGGCAATGCGTTCGATTTCGCGGGCTTCGTGCTTGGTACCGTCGTCCAGCGCTTTGCGTTCGCGCCCCGCGTAGATTTCGGTGTCGCCGCGCGCTTCAATCCAGGGCGTGCGGGGCGTGGGCAAGCCTTGGCGCACATCAATGTCGGTTTCGCGCTCGGTGTAGGGGCCCGACGTGTCGTAAAGGGTTGCCGATTCACCGTTGCTCAAAGCCACCTCGCGCATGGGGACGCGAATCTGCGGGTGAAGTTGACCGGGCACATACACCTTGCGGGAGGCCGGAAAAGGCTCCCGGCTCAGCGTCAGCGATTCCTCAAAATTGAGGACGATTTTTTCGGGGGCATTCATCAGAAACCTTTCTTGGGGCATGTGGGTACACAGGTGCTCCGAAAGGTGTGGCAGGCTTTGCGCGCGGGTGGCGAATCGAGTCCTGGCAGCTCTTCTTACGTCGGTACGAACCGATTCAAGTTCACGGGTTTGGGTCTGGCCATCTCAGCAAACCACCATCATTGGCAGGTTGCACCCCGGAGCGTCATCAGTATAGTTCCTGGTTATTTACCGCTGATGGAAAATGCAGGCATGACATTCGCTACGTCCCCACCAGCCCTCAAAGGCGGCTTGCTGGCCCTCCTGGCAGCCGCGCTGTTTGGGCTCAGCACACCCTTGGTGCAGCACTTTGGGCACGGGCTGGGTGCGTTTACGACGGCGGCTCTGCTTTACGCAGGCGCGGCGGTGGTGGCGCTGGTGATGCGCCTCCCGCCCGAGCGGGAGGCTGGCCTGCGTCGCGCGGATGGGCCGCGCATCGTGGCGATGGCCGTGTTTGGTGCCGTCATTGGCCCGGTCGCGCTGGCTTGGGGTTTGCAACGCACCAGCGGGTCAAGCGCCTCGCTCATGCTGACGTTAGAAGCCCTTTTCACCGCCGTGCTGGCCTGGCGGCTCTACGGCGAGACCATGGACAAGCGGGTGGGGCTTGCGATGCTGTTTCTGCTGGCGGGCGGCGTTGCGTTGGTGGCGGAGCAAGGGCTTGCGGGCAGCGCGCAAATGTCAGGCCTGCTGGCAGTTTTGTTGGCCACGGCGGCTTGGGGCGTTGACAACACCTTGTCGCGTGGCGTGTCTGAGCGCGACCCCGGTCAGGTGGTGTTGGCGAAATCAACGCTAGGCGTTGTGGCGACAGTTTGTCTTGCACTCCTGTTTGGCGAGCCCATGCCCGCAATCACCGCCACTGCGGCCTTGCTGGCGATTGGTGCCACCGGCTACGGTTTAAGCCTGCGGCTATATCTGCTGGCACAGCGCGCGTTTGGCGCCGGGCGAACCGGCTCAGTGTTTGCCTTTGCGCCCTTCATTGGCGCCCTGGCGGCCTTCGCCTGGGGCAGCCGCTCGGGCACCTGGATGCTGGCGGCTGGCGGCGTGTTGATGCTGACGGGTGTCGTACTGCACCTGATCGAGTCGCACGGCCACGCGCATGAACACGAGGCGCTGACGCATGAGCACGCCCATTCGCATGACGACGGCCATCATCTGCATACTCACGCGCCCATGCCCTCTGGCCCGCACAGCCATACACATCGGCACGAACCCGAGCAGCATGCGCACCCGCATGTGCCGGATGCGCATCACTTGCATTCGCATTGACGGGGAGCGCGGCTCTTCGTACGCGGTTTTTGCTAGTTGCGCGGACTGCGCCTGCGTCGCACTGCCACAGCACCCGCCAACCCAAGCAACGCCAATGCGCCGGTTCCTGGCTCGGGCACTGCTTGCGCCGTGATGAATCCATCCAAGCTTGCGGTGTACGCGTGCAAAACGCCGGGCAGCAAGTTCAGATTGTTCGTCCAAGCGGAGGTGCTGCCATCCAGTGTCAAGAAGCAGTTTGCGACGGTGCCAATCGGGCATTGCAGCGAGTTGGCGTA
>JANNFW010000199.1:0-2348 GCA_031380235.1 Rhodoferax sp.
CGAACGCAATGCCCATGTCTGCCAGCCATCGGGATCGATTGAACGCAGCCTGGCGCGCGAGCAGGTCATGCTCACGAAGCAGTCCCCCAGTTTGCGGGGTAAAGCCGGGGTAGAAAAAGTGCTTGGTCAGCCCTGCGCCCGGCCCGCTCAGCACAGGGGAGGGTAGGCCGTGGCTGCGCTGTGCATAGGGTTCAGCGGACAGGTATTCGAGGTTGATCCACGAATAATTTATGCCTCTATCTCTCGCAGATTGGGCGTAGCCAGCTATGAATTCAGGTGCGATATCGCAACCAAACGCCTCGACCAGCACATCGCCTGGTGTCGCGTTGCGGTGTGTGAATGGCTCTGTCCACGACATCACCTCAACCCCAGCGCAGCCGCCGGGTGCCATCCATGCCAGCGCAGTCGCGTCGTCAGCCCACAGCCGCACCTGCTCGCCGCGTGAGGCCAGGTCGGCACTCAAACGCCAGCAGACGCCGATGTCGCCGTAGTTGTCGATGACTTTGCAGAAGATGTCCCAGTGCATTCGATTGATCGGTATTTATAAGGTGGGTAGTTGACGGTAAAGCCAGGCAAGTTGCGTGTGTCTGGCTGATGAACGAAAATCCCGACTGCTAGGGGCTTTTCAACACTTTTATGAATACTGATTATGGGACACATGGAGCTTGTGCGAACTTTGCAAACACTGCCTGCTGACAAGCAGGAAGAGGTGATGGATTTTGTTCAATTCCTGGCCATGAAGTTTGCCGCGCAACAGACGGTACCCGTGGTTCAGGGCGACTGGACGGAGTCTGCTTTCTCGCAGCTTGCCATGCAACAAGCCATGCGTGGTGTTGATGACGACGCTACGACGTACGTCGCTGCTGATTTGAAGGAGCGCTGGCAGTGAAAGCGGCAGGTCAAATCGTATTGACACCATTTCCCAATACCGATTTGTCTTCCGCCAAACTGCGGCCTGTGCTGCTGCTGTGCAAAGCTTCTAGCCGTTTTGATGATTGGCTGGTGTGCATGGTCTCGTCGCAGCTTCATCAGGCCGAGACGGGCTTGGATGAACTGATTCGCAGCGAAGATGAAGATTTTGTCGCGACAGGACTGAAGCTATCCAGTGTTGTGCGCGCCTCCCGCCTGGCGGTGTTGCAGGGCGAGTCGATGATTGGGCGCTTTGGCGACACTGGGCCCGCACGCTTGAAGGCTTTGCGAGCGCGTATCGCTCGCTGGGTTGAGTCCGACGGCCAAACCGTCCTACCACCGGCGCAAGATCGGCGGACATGATGGAGTCGGCCGACTCCCTATTGACTACCTCCGCCCACCCCGAGCAACTGCTGAGCGACGTGGCGGGCCTGCCTTCGTTACCTGGCGTGTACCGCTACTTTGATGCGAACGGCCAAGTGCTTTACGTGGGCAAGGCCATCAGCCTGAAAAAGCGCGTCTCCAGCTATTTTCAGAAGAACCATGGCGGCACCCGCATTGGCCACATGGTCAGCAAGATTGTGCGGATGGAGACGACGGTGGTGCGCTCAGAAGCCGAGGCGCTGCTGCTTGAAAACAACCTCATCAAGACGCTCAACCCCAAGTACAACATCCTGTTTCGCGACGACAAGAGCTATCCGTATTTGAAAATTTCGGGCTTTGCCGGCCACAAGGGCGCGCTGCCCTCGGCGCTGGATGCAAAGTCTGCGGCAACCTTCCCGCGTTTGTCTTACTACCGCGGTGCGATTGAAAAGAAACACCAGTATTTCGGTCCGTACCCCAGTGCCTGGGCGGTTAAAGAATCGATCTTGCTGATGCAAAAGGTGTTTCGCCTGCGCACCTGTGAAGACGCGGTGTTCAGCAACCGAACGCGGCCTTGCTTGCTGTATCAGATCAAGCGCTGCTCGGCACCCTGCGTGGGGCATATCAACGCAGAAGATTACACGATGGATTTGATCAATGCCGAGAAGTTTTTGAAAGGCGACTCCAAGCAGGTGATGTCCGCGCTGGAGGCGCGCATGATGGCGCACTCTGACCGGCTGGAGTTTGAGCAGGCGGCCGAGCTGCGCAACCAGTGCTCGGCGTTGTCCAGCGTGCTGCACCAGCAGTCCGTCGACAACGTGGCGGATCGTGATGTCGACATCCTCGCGGTGAAAGTGCAGGGCGGTCGCGCCTGTGTCAACTTGGCCATGGTGCGCGGCGGGCGGCATTTGGGCGACCGGCCTTACTTCCCGGCCCATGTGGAGGAGGGCGCGAGCCTGGTCAGCGAAGACGATGAACTAGCGCAAACCACCAAGCCGGTCGAGCAACTGGTGCTGGAAGCCTTTGTCGCGCAGCATTATTTGGAGGTGGCGGTGCCACCATCGCTGGTGACCAGT
>JANNFW010000203.1:0-2840 GCA_031380235.1 Rhodoferax sp.
AATGTCCCGACCTGTCCCGCATCCAACTGCGGATTTGCGTCGTAAGTGTTTGTAGACGGGACATCCTCGGGACATTTGCACCGTGCAAAATTTTCAGCCAACCCTCAAAATTCATCTTTAGATTTCTGCGAGCTTGTTTTAGCCTTGAAAAATACCAAAGCACTGTCACATATCCGCCAGTTGTGCAACTTGGGCGTGGAGTCGCACAGCGTCATGCCTGCCGTGATGCAGGCCCTGCACACGCTGATTCCGTCGTCACACAACGTGTTTATCTGGACCACCCCGCAGGGGCAGCCCGTTGATCGCTATTGCGAGGTCTACTCGCCTGTGGTGCAACTGGCCTACGCGCAAAATCTGGCGGGCATGCCTGACTTGGCAGCCCTCGCGCGGGATGGCAAACCGGTGGGCAATATGCAGCACCGTGCGCCAGAGTTTTACGCATCGCCCTATTACAACGAGGTGCACCGGCCCATGCGCGCACGCAGATCCCTGGATGCAGTGGTTCGCACGGCTTCAGGCACGCAGGGCGTGCTGGTTTTACATCGCGACAGTGATGTCGCATTCACAGACGCTGAGGCGCAAGAGCTGGAAGGCATTCTTCCCTACCTGCGCAACATCTGGACCCTGCCGAGCAATCACAGCTCGGACGTTTTTGCTGAAACGGCGGGCCACGGAACGATCATTTGCGATGGCATGGGCCGCGTTCATTGCCGCTCAACCAGTGCGTCGCAGATGCTGCTCATGGCGCAGACACAAGGCGTGTTGAGCAAGCCCACTGCACCTGCCGACTTGCCCATTGAGCTGATGACCATCGTTCACCGACTGGTCGAGTTAAGAGCATCCGACCCGCTGGGCAGCATCCCGGCTTTGCAGGTGCGCAACCGCTGGGGACAGTTTGTTTTCCGGGCGATGTGGCTTGATGGCATGGTGGATTCCGCGGCCCCCTATGGCGCCAGCGACGCGCTGGTTTCGATCAGCGTCTGGCGCCAGGAGCCGCTCGCCGTCAGCGTGGTTCGCGGCTTTCAAGACTCTCCCCTGTCACCCAAGCAACGCGATGTCGCTTTGCGGCTGGTGGTGGGACGATCAGCCGAAGAGATCGTGACCGAGCTGAGCATCAGCGCCACCACCTACAAAGACCACTTGCGAAAGATTTATGAGAAGCTGGGCATCAGCAAACGGGCGGATTTGATTCGGCAGTTGACGCAACCGGCACTGGTTTGATTTTTATTCGCCAATTTGGTAAAAATGAACCTGGGAGTTAATTTGTACCTCAAAAAGCACAAAATTCATCAAATTTAGCATGTTTTCTGGCTCCAGCTCTCGGATATGTTGCACAACTAGCTACTTTTAGTATAGCGTTGTCAGACTCGACACACCGTGATCGCCGTAGCCAACGATGAGGTTGAACCCCCCGCCGCAAAAAGCAAAAAACCCCGTCTGCATGTCGCTGACGGGGCTTCTTCAATTGATTCAAAAATCTGGTGGTCAATTTGGTGGTGATAGGTGGACTTGAACCACCGACATCAGCATTATGAATGCTGCGCTCTAACCAACTGAGCTATATCACCGCGTCTGCAATTATATCCAAAGTTGACTTAAGCCTGGCGCTGCGTCAAATCAAGTCGGCTTCTTTGCGTAGGACGCACACCAGCCTTTGGCTGAGACCTGTTTACCCGCAAACAGCGGGCACGGGCCGGACTCGGAACCGGCTGCACCCTGATAAAGCACGCAGTTGCCACAGGCTTGGCCTTCGGCGAACTTGGTGTATTTGACCTTGTCAACGCGGCTGGCGTCGGCGACATAGCCCAGGGCGGCAGCGGTGGGGTCTTTTTCGTCCAGCATGGGGCCGGAAGCCACTGGAGGCGCTGCTGCGGGGGCAGGTGCTGCCGCAGGGGCGGGTGCAGCGGCTGGGGCGGGTGCTGGCGCGGGTGTCACCGCCACTGGCGCAGGCGGCGGCGCTTTGTCAGAGCAGGCGGCCAGCAAGGCTGCCGTTGATACCGGAACAATCTGGATAAAGAGGCGACGCGTGGTCATGTCATAAGCCTTTCAAAAATGAGTGAATGCAATGTCAGAAATTAGAGCGTTAAAGCGCCCTCATGACAAGCCGTTCAGCGAATAAACTGTCTCAATACTGTAACAGCGTTAGTCGATGATCACCGGTGGGCGAACACCGCCTTGCGCTTGTTGACAAACGCCTCCATGCCCTCTTTTTGATCTGAGGTTGCAAACAGCGCGTGGAAGATGCGTCGCTCAAACATGATGCCGTCACTCAGGCCGCTCTCAAACGCGCGGTTGATCGACTCTTTGGCGGCCATCACCGCGATCTGGGAGTAATCGCAAATCACCAACGCCGCACCGAGTGCCTCGTCCATCATTTTGTCCAGCGGCACGACGCGGCTGACCAGGCCCGCGCGCTCGGCCTCAGTCGCGTCCATCATGCGGCCCGTGAGTGCCAAATCCATCGCCTTGGCTTTGCCCACGGCGCGCGGAAGGCGCTGCGTGCCACCCGCGCCGGGGATGATGCCCAGCTTGATCTCGGGCTGGCCAAACTTCGCGTTGTCTGCCGCAATGATGAAATCGCACATCATCGCCAGCTCGCAGCCGCCTCCCAGCGCAAAGCCGCTCACCGCCGCAATCACCGGCTTGCGAACGCTGCGAATCGCCTCCCAGTTTTTGGTGATGTAGTCGTTCTTGTAGACATCAGCAAAGCCATAGGTCGCCATCGCCCCAATGTCGGCTCCGGCGGCGAAGGCTTTTTCACTGCCGGTGATGATGATGCAGCCAATGGCGCTGTCGGCATCGAAAGCTTTCAGAGCAATGCCCAGCTCGGTCATCAGCGG
>JANNFW010000220.1:0-8446 GCA_031380235.1 Rhodoferax sp.
CCGCCCTCAGGGCTTGATGTAAGCGAACCGTTCTCTGCTCTGCAGTTGGCCGATGCGCACCACGCCTGAGGGCGTGAAGTCGGCATCCAGCGTGAACTGCGTCTTCTTCAAATCACGGTTTTTCAGGGTGATTTCGCAAATCTCAAAGACGACACCTCGGGCTTTGAGGGCACTGACGAGCGAGGCGTAATCGACATTGGGGTTCTTCGTGTCTTTGGCGCCTTCCATCAAGAAATCGACGCCGTTGGCATGGGTGACGACGGTGATTTTGGTGTCTGGCGCAACGTCCAGGTGGTTGCGGATGTTGCGCAGGCCTTTGGTGGCTTGGTTCGCGGCATCGTCAATGTGGTAGACCACCTTATCCTGCGCCCATGCGGTGCCGCTGAGCAAAACAGCAGTGAGTAAAGCAAAAAAGAACTTGGAAATTGTGCGCATGGGTGTCTCTTTGAGAAATAGAAAAGTCATTCTACGGAAACCCGTTTGGGCATCGCTTTGTGAGCCAACGCCGATTAAGCCCGTCGCATCAAACCATCCAGCCTCGCATCCCAGTTGGCACCCGGCAGCAGCGTGGCCAAGCCTGAATCGTTCATCGAAAAATTGCGCTTGAACACCTGCGCCAGCACCGCGCGGTAGTCGTGGTGCGCGGGCAGGTCGCGGTTCTCGTTCAGGTTGCTACGCGCCAAGCCTGTCCACTGGCCGTGCCATTTGCCACCGTTGACCTGGTTGCCAATCAGCCACAGCGCGTTGCCAAAACCGTGGTCGGTGCCGCGTGTTCCATTCTCGGCGCTGGTGCGGCCAAATTCGCTCATCACCAGGATCACGTCGCCGCTCTCGTTGAAGTCTTGGCGCAACTGCGCGATACCGCGTGCCAGATTGGCCAGGTTGTTGGCGAGCTGGCCTGTCACGTTGCCTTGGTTGGCATGCGTGTCCCAACCGCCTGCGGACAGAAAGCCGATGGACAGAATACGGTCGTTGCGCATCAAGGTGCCCAGGTGCTGTGCGTCCAGCACCAGGCCTGCCGGGTCGGTCGCGCCGTTACTGGCCGCGAGCATTTGTGCGCTTTGGGCCTGCGTGGTGGCGGGTGTGCCGTCTTTGTCAAGCGCAGTGTCCATCCGTCGGCGCTCAATGGTTGCGTTTTTTTCATCGGTCAATTCTTGCGCGCTTTGCATGCGGCTATCGGCCCCTTTGCGAAAGGCGACGCTCACCGCATCGTTACCCGCGTACAAATCGAGCAAGGCCTGGCGCGCGCTCGTACTCGCCAGCACGCCCGTGCGCTCGGCCTGCACACCGCGCGGGATCAGCTTGACCCTTGCATCGCCGGCGAGGATGGCGGGGTTGGCTTCACCCACGCCCATGGCCGTGGGTGTCGGGGTGGCGTTAAATCCCGCCAAGCGATTCAACCAGCCTGACGCAGCATTGCTCTTGCCCGGCTGCGCAATCTCCATCTGAAACTGCGCGTCAAAGTGCGAGCGATTGGGTGCGGGCAGACCTGCAGCCGGCACGAAACTCAGCACTCCTTGTTGCCACAGCGGCAAGAGCGCCGCCAGCGAAGGGTGCATTGCAAAGCTGTTGTCGAGCTTCAGAGAAGTCTGTGCTGTGCCATCGGGTGCGGCGATGGCGATGTTGGGACGCAGTGCGTAATAGTCGGCATCGGCGTAGGGCACGAAGGCCGACAAGCCGTCATACGCGCCACGCAGCAGCACGACGATCACGCGGCCCTGGCCCGGTTTGCGTACAGCGGAGGTAGCCGCTTGCGCCCACACGTTGCGCGTAAAGAGAGGGGTGAGTGCGATGCCTGCGCCCAAGCCTTGCAGCCATTGGCGACGTGAAACAGTGGTGAACATGGTTGATCCTCGCGTCATTTGTTCATGAAATCAGGGCCAGCCAACATCAGGCCCGTGCGCTGGCCTGCGGGTTCGCGCTCGATGCGTGCGCGAGTGGCGGGGCTTAAAAAGGCTTGCAGGAACGCAGGCTGGGCCACCCGGCTACCGAGGCCTACGGCAAAGTCAGCGCGGCGTGTCAACGCCTCTGGCGCAAGCCAGGTGGCGGCATCGGATTTGTAGCCATCGGGCGTTTGCCAGCCGTGCATGGGCTGCCCAGCCTGCGCGAGGAAGCCCAGGGTCTGGTTGATGTCGCGCGGGTCTTTCACGCCACCCGTAGCGGTTAGCGCGGAGCAGGCGAAGTCGATGGGCGTTTTGAACAGCGTGTTGCCGGGCGCCCAGAACTCGTTGGACGCGATCAGTGTTTGCATCACGGCGCGGATGTCGCCCTGTGTGCGGATGAAGGTGGCGGTCATTTTGTCAACCAGCGCTTGGGGCGGCGTGTCGGCCACGAAGGTGCTGGCCAGGCGCGTGGCGATGCGCTTGGCCGTCGCCGGGTGGCGTGCCAACATGCGAATCGCCTCTTCGCCTTCCCGGATGCCGTCGGCCTTGAAGCTGCGGCCCAGCAAAACCTTGTCTCCGTTGTCGTGCAGGCGCGCTACAAAATCAAACGGCTTGCCTTGACCGAATGGCACCGTCCAACCGGTGAGGATGCGCGCCAGCTCGCGCACATCGTTCTGCGTGTAACCTGCGTTCACGCCCAGCGTGTGCAGCTCCATCAGCTCGCGCGCGTAGTTTTCGTTCAGACCGCGCACATTGCTTTGGGCCTGATCCAAGTAAAGCAGCATGGCGGGGTGGCGCGCACTGGCCAGCAGCATGTCTTCGAACTTGCCCAACGCATGGGCGCGTGCGACGTTGATCACGTAATGCCCCATGAAGGGCCGCGTGACCCCCTTGCCGACGAAGACGTTGAGGTGGTTGAACCAGAACTCGGTCATCTTGGCCAACAGCGGCTGTTCGATGGCAGCATCGCTGCACGCCATCAGCCGCCAGCTTGCCGCGCTTCGGGCCATGTCACGGCTGAACATGTCTTCGACGGCTGGCAGTGGCATGGGCGCAGGCATTGACGTGGCAGGTGCCGCCATGGCGTTGCTTGCCGCTTCGCTGCGCACTTCGCGCAGGGTTTGACGCGCCTGGCGCTCTAACTGGAAATCGCGTGTGATGTCGGTGGCCGGGGCGTTGATGCGGGCGAACTCAGCCGGGATGTTGGGTGCGCGCTGGCTGGCGGTGAAGGCCGCGTCAACCTGCTGCATCGCCCAGGCCTTGGCATCGCTTTGCGCCGCCTGTGCCGTGGCGGCGCTGGGGCCATAACCCAGGCGCGAGGTGGCGCGCCACACAGCCGCCGGGCTGGATGCGGCTCGCGTTTCAGGCAGCGTAGAGCTGCGGGCGCTGATCGACTCAGGTGCCCGCGCTTCGTTCTGCGCGCAGGCAAAGCTGGCAGCAACCAAAGCCAAGGTAATGGCTGCTCTCAAGGGTGTTGACGTGGGCGTCATAAAAAAACTCCTGTTGCTGGCGGTCGCAACTTCAATTGAGTTCGACATTGACGGATTTGACACCTGTTTAACGCGCAGGAGTGCGTCCGGGTTGGCAGCCTCGCCCAGCTTTACCCAGCTTTACCGATTGTCACGCGCAGTTCACTGAAAATTAACTTGGAGGTTAGTTTTATGTAATTTGGATCGAAAAAAAGTCAAATTGTTAATTAAATGGTGCTCTAGCTCTCGTATCATTTGCATAACCAGCTATTAATTTAGTAGTGATTGACAGTGTTTAGGGTAAATCCCTGTGGGCAATCTTTGGGTGCATCTATATATTCGTACATTCTTATGTTTAGATATTCAACTCCTGCTGAGCTACGACGAGCGCCCGAGAGCTTTTTGAGCCCGGCGGACATCAAAACCGCTTTTGCGCAGACGGTGGATCAGCGGCGCGCCTTTTTGCGAAACGCTTTTAATGTTGCAGCGGTGGCGGCGGGCTCGGTTGCGTTCGCGTCAGGCGCACGGGCGCAATCAACGTCCAGCGATGGCGATCCGGCCATTTTGAATCTGCCCGATCACACCAAAGGCCTAGGCCAAGGCGTGGCGACGGAGGGTTATGGCAAGCCTTCGGCGTTTGAGGTCAACCTGCAGCGCCGCCCCAGCCCCGGTTTGACGCAGACCGCGCAATCGTCCGTGTCGTTTGCGCCGTTGCAATCGCTGTTTGGCATCATCACACCCAGCGGTTTGCACTTTGAGCGGCACCACCAGGGCTGGTGGGATGTCGACCCGCGCAAGCATCGCTTGATGCTCAATGGCAGCGACGCGACGATGATGAAAAAGCCGCTGGTCTTCACGCTCGACGAGCTGATGCGCCTGCCCGCCGTGTCGCGCTTTCATTTCATTGAATGCGGTGCCAACACCGGCATGGAATGGGGCAATGTCGCCGTGCCCACGGTGCAGTACACGCACGGCATGCTGTCGTGCAGCGAGTTCACGGGCGTACCGCTGATCACGCTGTTGGAGATGGCGGGTGCGGATTTGAAGCGCGGCAAGTTTGTATTGGCAGAAGGGGCGGATGGCTCGTCGATGACGCGCACGATTCCGATGAGCCAGATTTTGTCTGGCGAAGTGCTGGTCGCCTACGGTCAAAATGGCGAAATGCTGCGGCCTGAAAACGGTTACCCGCTGCGCCTGGTGGTGCCGGGTATTCAAGGTGTGAGCTGGGTGAAATACCTGCGCCGCATCGAGCTGGGCGATCAACCGTATGCGACCAAAGACGAGGCGGCGCATTACATCGATTTGCTGCCCGACGGCACGCATCGCCAATACACCAGCATTCAGGAATGCAAAAGCGTGGTCACCACGCCTTCGGGTGGGCAGGTGCTGCACGGCAAAGGCTTTTACAGCATCACCGGGTTGGCGTGGTCGGGCCGGGGAAAGGTCAAGCAGGTGGACGTGTCGACTGACGGTGGGCGCAACTGGCGCACGGCGCGGTTGCAATCGCCTGTGTTGAGCAAGTGCCTCACGCGCTTCAATCTCGATTGGGTCTGGGATGGTGAGAGTGCCATTATCCAAAGCCGCGCCATGGATGAGACCGGCTACGTGCAGCCTTCATTAAGAGCCCTCCGCGAGGTGCGGGGCACGCGCTCGATCTATCACAACAATTCAATTCAGTCGTGGCAAGTGACGCAGAGTGGCGAGGTGAGAAATGTTCAAATCGCTTAAGCGAATCTCTGCTGCATTGTTGCTGTGCGCCGCAAGCCTTGGCAGCGCACAAACCGCAGACAAATTCGCGGACAAATTTACGGGGATTGGCCGCGCAGCAACCCCCAACGAAGTTGCAGCTTGGGACATTGACGTGCGAGCCGACTTCAAAGGCCTGCCCAAGGGTGCAGGCTCGGTCGCCCAGGGGCAGGACATCTGGGAGGCGAAATGCGCCGCATGCCATGGTGTATTTGGCGAGGCCAATAACGTCTTCAACCCACTCGTCGGCGGCACCACGGCAGACGATGTCAAGACGGGCCGTGTCGCGCGCCTCAAAGATGTCGCCTACCCGCAGCGCACCACGCTGATGAAGCTGGCAACGCTCTCCACGCTATGGGACTACATCTACCGTGCGATGCCTTGGACGCAGCCCAAATCGCTGACACCCGACGAGGTCTACGCCGTCACTGCCTTCATGCTCAACCTGGGCGGCGTGCTGCCCAACGAGTTCACGCTGTCTGACAAAAACATTGCCGAGGTGCAGGCGCGCATGCCGAATCGCCTGGGCATGACCACCGCTCACTCGATGTGGCCGGGCAGCGAGCTGGGCGGCAAATCTGCGGTAGATGTTCGCGCCACGCCGTGCATGACGAATTGCGCGCAGGCCGCCAAGGTGACGTCGTCGTTGCCCGATTTCGCACGGAACGCCCACGGCAATCTGGCCGATCAAAACCGCCTGGTTGGCCCTCAGCGCGGTGCGGACACTGCAAGCGGCAAGTGAAAATCGGATAATCGAGCCATATCAGTTGAATTAGTTGAATCATCAGGAGTTCTCCATGCACATCCGACCACAACGTCGACCGCTTACCCGACGTACTGCCCTTCAACACACCGCCGCCGTGGCCACGCTGCTGGCTGGCACGGGCCTCTTTCCGCAAGACGCCTTTGCGTTCAACAAAAACGCGTTTGACGCCAAGAGCCTGGCCGATGTGGTCAAAGCACTTGGTGGCTCTGCGCCCGTTGCCAGCAAAGATGTCACGTTGACCGCGCCTGACATCGCCGAGAACGGTGCCGTGGTGCCGTTGGGTGCGGCCACCACGTTGGCGGGCGTCAAGCACTTGCTGATTTTGGTAGAGAAGAATCCATCCGCGCTAGTGGCGATTTTCAACGTGACCGACAGCATTGATGCCAACTTTGCCACGCGCGCCAAGATGGGCCAGTCGTCTGATGTGTACGCTGTAGCGATCACCAATGATGGCAAGGCGTTGTTTGCGAAAAAAGAAGTCAAGGTAACGCTTGGCGGCTGCGGCGGTTGATCAAACAGTTCGAATATTTTCAAGAATTCAGGAGTTCAACATGGCAGATCCAATGCGCATTCGCGCCCAAGTAGCGGGCAGTGGCGTCACCGTTCGCGTCCTTATGGCGCATGAGATGGAAACCGGGCAGCGCAAAGATGCGGCGGGCAAAACTATCCCCGCGTGGCACATCATGGAAGTGATGGCGACGCTGAACGGCAAGCAGGTGTTCAGCGCCGAGTGGGGGCCGTCGGTGGCTAAAAATCCGTTTTTGCAATTCACGATCAAAGAGGCGAAAGCGGGCGACAAAGTGGCCGTAAGCTGGAAAGACAACCGGGGCGAGACGCGCACCGACGAAGCCACGATTTCTTGATGTGATGAAGCATCAATTCTGGTTGGTTGGCCTGACTACAGCACACTTCGCTTGCGCAGTCTTCGCTCAAAACATTCCTCAAAGCGCCCCCCCCAAATCCACCGCCGAAGGCATCGCCGAATACCGCGCCATGTTGGCGGATGGCAACCCGTCTGAGCTGTTTGAAGCCAAGGGCGAAGACCTGTGGAAGAAAAAGCGCGGGCCCAAAAATGAGTCGTTGGAAAAGTGCGATCTGGGCAAAGGCCCCGGCGTGTTCAAAGGCGCGTTTGTCGAGCTGCCGCGCTACTTTGCAGACACCCAACGTGTGCAAGATTTGGAGTCACGCCTGGTCACCTGCATGGAAGCGATTCAAGGCTTCAGTGGCGCGGAGATTGCCAAAACGCCATTTGGCCGTGGCGAGCAAAACAACGTCACCGCCATGGCGACCTGGATCGCAGGCGAATCCAAGGGCATGAAGTTCAACCTGCCGCAAACGCATCAGGCCGAGAAGACCATGTTTGAAGTCGGCAAGCGCATCTTCTTCGCACGCGGCGGCACGCATGATTTTTCGTGCGCATCCTGCCATGGCGAAGACAACAAGCGCATCCGCCTGCAAGATCTGCCCAACCTCACGCAAAACCCTGGCGCAGGCAACGGCTTCGGCGCGTGGCCGGCTTACCGCGTTTCCAACGGACAGATGTGGGGCATGCAGTTGCGCCTGAATGACTGCTACCGCCAGCAGCGCTTTCCGTACCCGCTGTTTGGCAGCGACGCGACGATTGCGCTGGGGGTGTACCTGGGCGTAAACGGCAAGGGCGGCGAATCCATTGCGCCTGCCATCAAGCGCTAATTGACCATGAACAAAATCAAACTCCTCGCGCCCGTGTGTGCAGTCCTGCTGGCGGGCTGTGCCGCAGCGCCATCTACTGCTGACCTGGACAAACTCACCGCCGACATCATCCGCGCCTCGTTCCGCAATGAGGCGGATGTCAAAGTGGATCGGCTGACGCAAGACGACAGCAACCGCGAATGCAGTGCTGCCGACGTAGCAGGCAAGCCGATTGACGACAAAATCGCCAAGGTGATCGAAGCGCAGAATCTGAAGACGATCAAATGGCCGTCCGACGGAAAATTCATCGGCGACTGGCGCGAGGGTGAAAAAATCGCCCAAAGCGGGCGCGGCTTGACGTGGTCAGATGCCCCCGGTCAAGCCAACGGCGGCAACTGCTACAACTGCCACCAGATCGACAAGAAAGAAATCTCCTACGGCACGATTGGCCCCAGCCTCTACAACTACGGCAAGATTCGCGGTGTGAGCGACCCGGCAAGTAGCGATGCCAAAGCCATCGTCGAATACACCTGGGGCAAGATTTGGAATTCCAAGGCCTACAACGCATGCTCCAACATGCCGCGCGCGGGGCATGCGGGGATCTTGAACGAAGCGCAAGTGCGCGACGTGGTGGGCTTGCTGCTGGATCCAAAGTCTCCGGTCAACCAGTGAACCTCCCGTGAACCTAAATTCGCGCGAGTTTTTACAGGTGCTCGGCGCGGGCACGATGGCGGGCTTAGGCCTGGGTGCCTATGCTGACGCCGACGCGCACACGGCGGCGGACGGGCTGTACGACATCCCCAAATTCGGCAACGTGTCCTTCCTGCACATGACCGACTGCCACGCTCAGCTCAAGCCGATTTATTTTCGCGAACCCAGCGTGAATCTGGGTGTGGGCAGCATGCGCGCCA
>JANNFW010000221.1:0-5997 GCA_031380235.1 Rhodoferax sp.
GTAACCGTGTACCTGTCCGCGCAGTTTTCCCAATGCCATTTTGTGCACTTCAGGCACGCTGGCTTGCAGCAGTGAATTAGCCGCAAAACGACCCATCGCCAAGATGACTTTGGGCTGCAGCAGTTCGATCTGGCGGCGCAGATACGGCTCGCACTGCGCGATCTCAGCCGCTTCAGGGTTACGGTTTCCAGGCGGGCGGCATTTGATGACGTTGACGATGTAGACGTTTTCACGGCGGCTCAAGCCCATCGCTTTGAGCATGTTGTCCAGCAGTTGCCCGGCCTGGCCCACAAACGGCTCGCCGGTACGGTCTTCGTTCTCACCCGGCGCTTCGCCGACGATCAGCCAATCGACCTGCGGTGCGCTTTGCGCATCAGGCGCGGCCTGGCCTACGCCGAACACGGTGTGCTGGCGTCCTTCGCAAAGCGCGCAGGCTTGACACATTGCCACGGCTTGCTGCAAGGCGGGCCAGCTTAGTGCGGACGCGTCTGTCGACGTGGATGACGATATTGACACTGGACGCGATTGAATCTGACGAACGGGCGGAACGACAGGCGCACGCTCGACACGCACAGGCGGTGCAACCGATGGCGCCGGCTTGACGATTTGCGCGGGGGGCTCCTCAACCAACGCGGCGGGCTTGGGCCACCACACCTCGACATTCATCTCGCGCAGCATGGCGCGTTGGCGGTCATCCAAGTCAAGGCTCATAGCTTCAGACTCATCACAATCGCGTCTTCACGCTGCCCACCCGCCGCCGGGTAATAGTCTTTGCGCTGCCCAACGCGCTTGTAGCCGTGCGCGGCGTAGACCTTCATCGCGCGCACGTTGCTCACGCGCACTTCCAGCCACAGCCACTGCGCACCTTGCCTGCGCGCCCAAAGCGCCAGGGCATCGAGGCACACCCAAGCCCAGCCTTGGCCCTGGTGCTCGGGGGCGATGGTGATGTTGAGCAGGTGCACTTCGTCCACGCCCTTCATGGCGACAAAGTAGCCCAAGAGCACGTCGTCTGCCATCAGCAGTTGCGCCTGGTGGCCCGAGTTCAACGCATCGATAAAGTTACCTCGGCTCCAGGGGTGCGCGTAGGCACGCAGCTCCACCGCCAGCACGGCGTTGAGCTGGTCGGCACGGCCGGCTTCAAAGGCTTCAAAGCGGGCTTCAACAGGCTTGAGGATGGCGCTCATGTTGCAAGCGTGGCAGTTGTGGTGGTGGCTTTGTCAATTTGACGTTCCAAGGTGGTTTTTGCCACTTTATCGCGAATGTAGGTCGGCAGCGCCTGGTCGCCGGGCACCGCGTAGCCGCTGGCTAGCAAGGCGGGTGCCAAGCGCAGCATGGCGGTGGCGGTTGGCAGCGCGTGCACCGGGGCGGCGGCCATCATCGGCAGCCGCGTGCCATACACGGCGTGAGCGTTGCCAGCAATCTGCCAGTCGGCACCCGGTGCCATCGATTGGCGCAACACTTCGGGCTTGCACAGGCCGTAGTCGCCGTGCTGCGTCCACACACTGCCATCAAACTCATAGCATGCAGCGTAGACCTCGTCCATCCGCGCATCCAGGAGCGCCATCACACGCAAGGGCTTGTCACCGTCAATATGAAACCGCGCCTCCTCGGCGACGGCCAAGAGCGTGTCCACCGGCAGCACCGGCACGCCCGAACCCAGCGCCAGCCCTTGCGCGACCGAGCAGGCCGTGCGCAGCCCGGTGAACGAGCCGGGGCCTTTGCCAAAAGCGATGGCATTCAGGTCTTCAAAACGCAGCCTGGCCTGGCTCATCAGCGCCACGATGGCGGGGATCAATGTGCTGGATGCCTGCGCGCCGCCTGCACCGCTGTGCTGCCACACCTGCGCGCCTTTGCACACGGCGATGCTGAGCGCGTCGGTGCTGGTGTCGAAGGCAAGAAGGTTCATGAAATCAGATCAATGGCGATAAACTAGATGCTACTATAAATATAGCTACTCACGCACAATATTCGAGAGCTAAGGGCCTAAAATATTCACAATTTATTGATTTTACCCAGTCGAGGCTTCAAATCGAGAGAATCTACCACATTTGTGGTAATTCTGGGTTTGCCTGACCTCACACCGAACAGAATGCCGCAGGTCACCAAGGCCAGCCCCACCCAAAGATTCCACGACAGCGGTTCGCCCAAAAAATACACCGCACCTAGAGCGGACGAGCCCGGCACGATGGCCGTGAACATGGTGGAGCGCACCGGGCCGAAGTACTGGATCATCTTGGTGAAGGTGATGCCCGATATCACCACCGAACCGCAGCCCTGAAACAGCATTTGGAACACAAAATCGCCCCATGGCGCGCTGTGCAGGTTGTGAAGGCTGCTGGGCACCGCTTGCATCGCCACCAGCAGGCTGTAGACGGGCACATAGGTCAAAAACGCGAATACGGTGATGGCGATGGTGGCGCGCACGGCATCCAGCGCGTACTTGCGGGCCAGCACGCTGTAGAACGACCAGCACAGCGCGGCGGCCATGAACAGCACGTCGCCCCGCCAGACCGAGCCGCCGTCAAACGCGCGCAGCAGGCTAGCACCGCCCACCAGCAAGTCACCCGCCACGATCAGTATCAGACTGGTGATGCGTGAAGACGTAAGCTGCTCGCCCAGAATCCACACCGCCAACAGGCTGGTCCAAAACGGCAGGCTGCCTGGCATCAACACCGACGCGTGAGCCGCAGGCGCATAGACAAAACCGCTGTAGGCCAGCATGCCGTACAGCAGGCCGCCAACCACGCCTACCGTCACGGTGATGCGCAGCGACAGTGGCGACAAGCCCATCAACGATGACTCGCGTGCCATTGACGCATTGCCGATCGTCGCGTAAGCGTGCACCGCATCCGCGCGATCACGCCGTACCAGCCACCAGCCCCACGGCAGCAGCACCATACCCGCGCCGAGGATGCGCCCCAGCACGATGTCAAACGGGGTCATCACCGCGCCGCGGGCCGGGTCTGACGTGGCGCGGGCAATGATGATGAAGGCAGTCCAGATGATGACGGTGACGACAGCGGCTGAAATACCCACGGTGCGGGGGGACAGGGATCTTAAAAAACGCATGTGAGGATTATCGATGGCGGGCATCAACCCTTCTGACCCCTGGCGTTAGACTCCTGCGCCATGACTATGCGTTTTTGGGTCGCGGTGATTTTGGGTGTGGGTACAGCGGCGGCGAACGCGCAAAACCTGCCGCCTGAAGTCGATGCTGCGTTAGCCCGCGCCAAAGTGCCGCGTGATGCGGTGACCATCCTCGTGACCGACGCGCAAGGCAAAACCGCACCCCGCCTGAGCCACCGTGCAGGCGTGCCGATGAACCCCGCGTCGCTCATGAAGCTGGTCACCACCTACGCCGCGCTCGATTTGCTCGGCCCTGCGTTCACCTGGACGACGCCCGTGTTTGTGGAAGGCGCGGTGCGCGACGGCACGCTGTTTGGCAACCTGTACATCAAGGGTCAGGGCGATCCGAAGCTGGTGTCTGAACGCCTGTGGCTGCTGCTGCGCCGCGTGCAGGGCCTGGGTGTCAAAACCATTGCGGGCGACATCGTGCTGGACAAGAGCGCGTTTGAAAATGTTGAGATCGACCCGAACCTGTTCGACGGCGAGCCGCTGCGCCCGTACAACGCCGCCCCGGATGCGCTCTTGCTCAACTTCAAAGCCGTGGTGATGACGTTTGTGCCCGACCGCACCGCCAACTCCGCGCAGATCCAGTTTGAGCCGCCGCTGGCGGGTGTGCAGATGCAGCAAAGCGTTCCCTTGTCTGACGCGCCGTGCGGCGATTACCGCGCGGCCTTGAAGGCTGATTTTGTCGACCCTGCCACGATCCGCTTTGGTGGCACCTACTCATTCAACTGCGGCGAGAAAGTATGGGGCGTTGCCTACGCCGACCCCAAAAGCTACTCCACGCGCGCCGTCGAAGGCATGTGGCGCGAGATGGGCGGCAAGCTCGCGGGCGGCGTGCGCTACGGGAGCGTGCCTGCGACGTTGACCCGGCCCGCGTTCGAAGTCGCCTCGCCGCCGCTGCCCGAGGTGATTCGCGACATCAACAAATACAGCAACAACGTGATGGCGCAGCAGCTTTTCCTCACGCTGAGCTTGCAGCCCAAGACAGCAGGTTCGGCCACCTCCGTGGCGACACTGGCTGCCTCGCGCGATGCCGTTCAACGATGGTGGCGCACCAGCATCAGCGCCGACGATGTGCCCGTGTTGGACAACGGCTCGGGCCTGTCTCGCAGCGAGCGCATCAGCGCCAACGCCTTGGGCAAGCTGCTACAAAACGCCTACGCCTCACCCGTCATGCCCGAGCTGATGTCGTCATTGCCGATCACGGGGGTCGATGGCACGCTGCGGGGCAGACGATCCGCCGCACGCGGCAGTGCCCACCTCAAAAGCGGCACGCTGCGCGATGTGACGGGCGTGGCGGGCTACGTGCTGGCCAACAGCGGCAAACGCTATGTGATCGTGATGATCATCAACCAGCCGGGTGCTGCCGCCGGCAGAACAGCCATTGATGCCGTGCTGGATTGGGCAATCAAAGACAATTAGCCCCATGATTTCAGTCGACACCATTGGCTACATCGCCGCCGTCCTCACCACCGGCAGCTTCTTGCCGCAAGCGATTCACACCTTTCAGACCAAAGACGTAAGCGGCATCTCTCTGACCATGTACAGCGCCTTCACATTAGGTATCGTGCTGTGGCTGGTCTACGGCCTGATGCTCGGCGCGTGGCCGATGATCGTGGCCAACGTCATCACCTTGGCGTTCGCCGCCGCAATACTGACGATGAAGCTGCGGTACAAGGCACCGCCATCGTCGCAGTGAATTTATTTTTAAACTGCCGAAGCGCGCGTCAGGCGATCCCGCACCCCATCCCACTCGGACGCGTCAGGCGGTGTTTCCACCCAAATCAGCTTGACCTCTTGCGCATCAAAATCACGCAGCACCGCGAACAGTTGCTGCGCGGTGGCGGTGGCATCGTCAGGCATGCGGCGGCGCAGTATTTTGTGGGCGGGGGATTTGAGAATGACACGCGAGTAGACCGCGATCACCGGTTTGTTGTCGCCCGTCTTGTCAACATCTGCCCCCAGCAAGTCCAGCGCATTTTGCAGTGCTTTGGCATCCATCAAACGAACTTTCGCATTGGGCGCGTAGTGCGACTCCAATGTTCCTGAGGCGCGCGGGGCCGTCTCGGTTTGATCCATCAGCTCATCTTCTGCTAACACCGGTTGACCGCAAACTGCCTGCATCTGCGCGGGCGTGATGTGCCCAGGCCGCAGCAACACGGGTACGCCACGAGTGCAATCGACGATGGTGGATTCAATACCCACGTCACACGCGCCGCCGTCCAAGATCAGCAAATCCTCCCCCATCTCGCTTTGCACATGCGCCGCCGTGGTGGGGCTGACGCGGCCAAACTGGTTGGCGCTGGGTGCGGCCAGGCCGTGGATCGGTTTTGAATCAGCCGCCAGTGCGGCCAGCAGCGCGTGCGCCACCGGGTGCGAGGGGCAGCGCAGGCCAATGCTGTTTTGCCCGCCCGCTGCCGCAGCGGCTACACCCGCGCGGCGCGGCAAGATCAACGTCAGCGGGCCGGGCCAAAACGCCTTGATCAGTTGATGGGCAAACGCGGGCACGTTGTCCGCAAAGTGCGCCACTCCGCTTGCGTCCGCCACGTGAACAATCAGCGGATGGTTGCTGGGGCGGCCTTTGGCGGCAAAGATTTTTGCCACCGCTGCTTCATTGTCTGCATCCGCCGCGAGGCCATAAACCGTCTCGGTAGGCAGACCAACCAGCTCGCCTGCCCTAAAAATTCGGGCGGCTTGTGCTATCGATTCAGCATCTTGCCCCGGCAGAATCAAAGCTTGATCCCCAGCAGCTTGGCAGCCTCGGCGGCGGTGGCGCGCACGTCGGCAATCGTCTTGCCGGTGATGTTCAAGTGCCCCATCTTGCGGCCTGGTCGCGCTTCGGTCTTGCCGTACAGGTGCAAATGCGTG
>JANNFW010000028.1:0-3086 GCA_031380235.1 Rhodoferax sp.
CCAAAATCCAGCGTACGCATGATGCCCGCCGTGTCCACTTTGCGCACCAGCCCAGAGTGCTGAAAATCCACGCCGTCCACAATGCCCACAGGCCGAGCGGTGATGAAGTTGCCCGAGATCACGCGCACCGTCGAGTCTGCCATCGGCGTGTTGGGCAATCCTTGGCTGAACGCCGCTTCAATTTCGTAACGCAATTGCCCAGCAGCCTCTTGCGCGCAGTCCAGCGCCACGCTGTCTGTGATGCGAATGCCTTGCGAATACTTGGGCTCGTGCCCCTTGGCACGCAGTTGCTCATTCACTTGCGGACGAAAGCCGTGCACCAGCACGATCTTCACGCCCATGCTTTGGATCATCGCCAAGTCCTGCGCCAAGTTCGGCAGCTTGCCCGCTGCAATTGCCTCGCCTGCAATACCGACCACGAAGGTCTGGTTGCGAAACTTGTGGATATAAGGTGCCACCGAGCGGAACCAGGGGACGAAAGTGAACTTGAAGACGGAGGACATGAGGGTGCTGATTTATAGAAATGGGTTCACGATGGTCAAGCTGTCGAATCGTTGACCATGTTGCATATCTTCTGAAAGCAGCGTTTGCGCACCCGATCGCAGCGCAGCAGTGATGACCATTGCATCCCAGATTGATTTTTTGTACCGAATGGACAGTGTTATTGCGTCGTGAACCAAGGCTGTATCGCTGTTGATGCAAGCCCAGTCGTTGTAGGCCAAAATAACCCGTTGGGCGGTCTCATTTGTCAGTTTTTGCTTGCGGACCAACGTGTTGTAAAGCTCTATCAACACCTGGGTGCTCAGAATGCCATTACCGGCTTTGCCGCACGATGCCACCACCTCAAGTGCCAATTTCTGTTTGCGAAGGTCAGTGGTATCGATGCAATAGACCAACACATTGGTGTCAAAGAAGGTGTGCATATCCGTGTCAGTCCGGGCGGATCACGGGTTGAGAGATTCGCGATCCCTGGCGCGAAAGTCGTCGGCGTAAAGCTCTTCCCGCAGAGCCTTGCGTGAACCGCTTTGGTGTGATGCGTTCTTGCTCGCGTCTGCGGCACCAACCAAGTTCGCCGAACTCTGTGACTGCATTGAGGCGGCTTGGAGCGTGTCCAACAAGCGCCCGGTTGCTTCATCGCGGCGCTTTTTCATGACATCATCAGTGCCAGTGGCGTAACTGAGCAAGAACTCGCGCACCTTAGCGCTGAGTGACGTCCCTTGACTGATAGCGCGAACCCGTGCCTGCTTGATCAGGTTTTCGTCAACAGAGATGGTTAAATTTGACATGAGAGAGCCTCATTTTCCAGAAAACGAAAATCTAGTGTAGCACATAAACATGTGAATGCACAAACACGTGAACCAGTGCGGTGAGCGATAATACCTTCAATGTCAGATTTAGTCATTGATTTCCCCGAATCCCTGCCCATCTCCGCCAAGCGCGATGAAATCCGGGCGGCGATTGAGGCGCATCAGGTTGTAATTGTTTGCGGCGAAACCGGGTCGGGCAAAACCACTCAACTGCCCAAAATCGCCCTGGCGATGGGCCGGGGCAAACTCAATTACCCCGAGGGCACGCGCGCAAAGCTGATCGGCCACACCCAGCCGCGCCGCATCGCCGCAAGCTCGGTCGCCAAGCGCATTGCGGAGGAGCTCAAAACGCCACTGGGCGAGGTCGTCGGTTTCAAGGTGCGGTTTCAGGATCGTTTGAGTAAAGATGCATCGGTCAAGCTGATGACGGACGGCATTTTGCTGGCCGAAACGCAGACCGATCCACTCCTCAATGCCTACGACACGATCATCATCGACGAGGCACACGAGCGCTCGCTGAACATCGACTTCTTGCTGGGCTACCTGCGCCAGATTCTGCCGCGCAGGCCTGATTTGAAAATCATCGTGACCTCGGCGACGATCGATGCGGACCGATTTGCCAAGCATTTTGCGAGCGAAAGGGCCGCCGCGCCGGGCCGCCCCAAGCAAGGCACGGCCCCCTCGGGGGGCAGGGAGCCACACGAAGTGGGCGACCGTGGGGGCATGGTTTTAGCGCCGGTGATCATGGTGTCAGGCAGGATGTTCCCAGTGGAGCAGCGTTATCGCCCGTTTGAAGAGTCGCGTGAATACGACTTGAACTCGGCCATTGCCGATGGTGTGGACGAACTCTGGTTGAACGCTCACAACAGTGGCGACATCCTCGTCTTTCTGCCCGGCGAGCGCGAAATTCGTGAGGCGGCTGATCACCTGCGCAAACATTTAAGCCACCAACCGCTGTTTCGCAACTCTGAAGTGTTGCCGCTGTTCGCGCGCTTGAGCCAGCCCGAGCAAGACCGAATTTTTGACGGCCACACGGGCCGCAGAATCGTGCTGGCCACCAACGTGGCCGAGACCTCGCTCACCGTTCCCGGTATCCGCTATGTGATTGATGCTGGCACAGCGCGCATGAAACGCTACAGTTTTAGAAGTAAGGTGGAGCAACTGCTGGTCGAGCCGATCAGCCAATCGTCTGCCAACCAAAGGGCAGGGCGCTGTGGCCGGGTTGCCAATGGCATCTGTATTCGGCTTTACGATGAAAAGGAGTTCGACGCAAGGCCGCGCTTTACCGAGCCTGAAATCTTGCGCTCATCGCTTGCAGGCGTGATCTTGCGCATGAAGTCACTGCACCTCGGGATCGTTGAAGACTTTCCGTTTTTGGAGCGGCCTTCGAGCCGCGCGATTGCGGATGGCTACCAGCTACTCAACGAGCTTGGCGCTGTGGACGATGCGAACGAGTTGACGCGCATGGGCCAGGAGCTGGCGAAGCTGCCACTCGATCCGCGCGTGGGCCGCATGATCATCGAGGCGCGCGATCGCGGCGCGCTGGATGAAGTGCTGGTGATCGCATCGGCCCTGAGCGTGCAAGACGTGCGCGATCGCCCGATGGACATGCAGACGCAGGCCGACCAGGCGCATGTGAAGTTTGACGATGAGAAGAGCGAGTTCAGCGGGTACTCGAAGCTGTGGAAGTGGCTGGATAGTTCACGTGGCGGTGGCCATCCGCATTCGGGCACCGCCGCCGAAATTGGGGTCAGATCGCGATTGCCGGAAAGAGGCGCG
>JANNFW010000252.1:0-11642 GCA_031380235.1 Rhodoferax sp.
GAAGGGCACGATGATGCTTACCGGTTTCGCTGTAGGCCAGGCGGCTTGTGCGAGGGCGGTGGGTGCCATGGCGAGGCCTGCCAAAGTGCTGAGTGACATTGCAATCATTTTTAACATGTTGAGTTTCCTTATGAAGATGAATTGGTACCTGAATCGGAGCCCAGAAGGTCGTCAAAGCTTCGACACCACTCGCTCTTCCACCGGCGCCGCGTGCTGTCGTCGATCCAGGCAGCGTCCAGGCCGTTGAGCATGAAACCGCGCAGATCCTCGGCGTCAAAACCAAAGTCGCGTTGCATGCTGGCCCACGCTTCTGTCGGTGTGACGTGATGCAGGGTGGGGTCGTCGGTGTTGGGGTGAATGCGCAGGCCGAGCTTGGGCATTTGGCGGATGGGGTGATCTAGCGCCCAGCGCTCGGGTTTGAGTGTGCGCAGGTAGTAGGAGTTGGTGGGCACCACGGTGAAGACGATGCCACGCTCTGCGCACTCCTGGGCAAACGCAGGGTTGTCGATGACGGTGTAGCCGTGGTCAACGCGATCCACTTTAAGCACATCAATCGCCGTACGAACGTTGGTCCACGGCATGCCAAATTCCCCCGCGTGGGCCGTCGTGCGCAGGCCTGCCTGCCGCGCTGCTGCGTAGGCTTGCACAAATAGCTCGGGCGGGCGATCCACCTCGCGGTAATCGATGCCAATGCCCACCACGTGCGGGTGACGGTTTTCAATCACCCACTGCACCATTTCAAGCGCCTGGGCAGGCGTGGCTTCACGGTCGATGGCGGGCACCAGGCGGGCGATGATGCCGCAGTCGGTTTGCGCATCTGCAATAGCGCGCACGATGGCCGCCTGCGCCTGTGCGTAAGGAATGCCCGAGGTGATCACCGTGCCCGTTGGGTTCCAGAAAAACTCCGCGTAACGCACCTGGTGAGAAGCCGCGTCTTGCAAATACTCGTAGGTGATGCGGTGCAGATCGTCGGGTGACTTCAGCAGCTCGGCATCCAGCGTGCGCAATACGCGCAGCACGCCCACCGGCTTTTCGCCGCGTGTGTAGAACGATTGAATGTCTGCATCGCTGAGAGAGCTTTTCGCGCGGTGAGCCAAGTCGGTAAATGTGTTGCGCCGCACCGTGCCCAGCAAATGGCAGTGCAACTCCGCTTTGGGCATGGCGTGTAACGCGGCGGGCGACAAAAGACGAGCCCTGTTCATTGAATGGTGCCAGCGCCGATTTGCACGTCCTGCGCGGTTTTGAGGGCGCGGCGCACAGCAATTTGCAAACCGCGCGTGATATCTGCAAGCATCATCGAAGGCGCACCTTGCTCGGGTAACAGCGGCACGTGAATGAAACCGCCCCGCTTGTTTTTTAGACCTCGCTCAGTCGCCAAAAAGTGCATCAGCCCGTAAAACAGGTGGTTGCATACGAAGGTGCCTGCCGTCTGTGAGACCTCAGCGGCCACGCCTTGTTGATGCAATGCAACCAGCATCGCTTTGATCGGCAGGCTGGTGAAATAGGCGGCTGGGCCGTCTGTGACGACGGGCGTATCGACGGGTTGTGCAAGTGAGTTGTCCGCAATGCGCGCGTCATTCACATTGATGGCGATGCGCTCCAGCGAGATGGCGCTGCGCCCGCCTGCCTGGCCCACGCAAATCGTCAACGCGGGCTTGTGTTGCAAAAGCAGTTTGCGAATGGCGAGAAGTGATTCGTCAAACACCGTCGGAAGTTGCGCGGCGACCAAGCGGTGCCCTGCAATTTGCCGACCATGCAGGGCTTTGACGGCTAGCCAGCTGGGGTTGATGGACTCACCCCCAAATGCGTCGAAACCCGTCAACAGAACCGTCGGCATGCGTTGTACCATGGGGGCAATTTACATCAATTGAGACATCCTCGAAGGAGCAACGTCATGAAATGGGAAGGCAATCGCGAATCAGACAACGTGGAAGACCGCCGCGCCAGTGGTGGCAGCGGTGGCGGCGGTATTGGTGGGCGGGGCATTGGCATTGGCACGATTGCCATCGCACTGGCAGCGTCTTTTTTCTTCGGCATTAACCCGATGACGGTACTCAATATTCTGAGCGGCGGCGGCGCACCTGAAGCGCAAGTGGCCCAAGGCCCCGCGCAACGCCCGCCTGCGGATGACCGCATGGCCAAGTTTGTCGGCACCGTGCTGGCTGATACGGAAGATGTCTGGAAAGATGTCTTCACCAAAGGTGGCGCCACTTACAAAGAGCCCAAGCTGGTGCTGTTTCGTGGTGCCACACAAACCGCCTGCGGAGCGGGAGAAGCGGCGATGGGGCCGTTTTACTGCCCCGGAGACCAGAAGGTTTACATCGACTTGGGCTTCTACCAAACGCTGAAAGATCGCTTGGGCGCGCCAGGTGACTTCGCGCAGGCATACGTGATTGCCCACGAGGTGGGCCACCACGTGCAAAACCTGCTGGGCATCAGCGGCAAGATGGACCAGATGCGCGGCAAAGTAAGTCAGGTGGAGTTCAACGCATTGAGCGTGCGCCTGGAATTGCAGGCCGACTGCTTCGCGGGTGTGTGGGCGCACCATGCGCAGAAGTCGCGCCAAATTCTTGAAAACGGCGATGTGGAGGAAGCCATGAATGCTGCCGCCAAGATCGGCGACGACGCCTTGCAAAAAGGCGGTAGCGGACGCGTGGTGCCCGAAAGCTTCACCCACGGCACGAGTGCGCAGCGGGCGCGTTGGTTCAATAACGGCTTGCAAAATGGCAGCGTCAAAGGCTGCGATACATTCTCTGCACGGCAGATTTAGCGCGTTCAACCCAGTTTTCGCAGAAATTGGGCAGATCGGCGATAATTGAGGTTTGCCCTAGAGCGGACTTCGTCTGGATCAGGGGCACCCGAACTCAACGCGAACTCACCGTAGTGCGACTGAGTTCCCCCTTTATCCCTTGATGCCTTAATGAATCAAACCGCGCCAGAACTCAGTTCAACCCACATTTCCGACATTGGTTCGGATTCAGATCACGCCAGCGGAGACCACGCCAGCGGCGCTGTGTCAGCCGGACATATTGCCGCTGCTGCTTTGGCCGAGGCCGCAAGGCTCGACTCGTTCTCTCAATTGCAGCTCGCTGAGCCGCTGGCCCGCGCGGTGGCCGAGTTGGGCTATGCCTCGATGACCCCGATTCAGGCCCAAGCCATCCCCGTCGTGCTGCAAGGCCACGACGTGATGGGTGCGGCGCAGACGGGCACCGGAAAAACAGCCGCGTTCTCGCTGCCCCTGCTGCAACGTATGTTGAAGCATGAAAACACCTCGACCTCGCCCGCGCGCCATCCCGTGCGCGCGCTCGTGCTGCTGCCCACGCGCGAGCTGGCCGACCAAGTCGCCAAGGCTGTGAAGGCCTACGCCAAGTACACCCATCTGCGCACCGCCGTCGTCTTTGGCGGTATGGACATGAAGCCGCAAACGCTGGAACTCAAAGCCGGCGTTGAGGTGCTGGTGGCCACGCCAGGGCGCTTGCTGGATCACATCGAAGCCAAGTCTGCTGTGTTGAACCAAGTCGAGTACGTGGTGTTGGACGAAGCTGACCGCATGCTCGATATCGGCTTTCTGCCCGACCTGCAGCGCATCTTGAGCTACTTGCCCAAGCAGCGCACCACGCTGCTGTTTTCCGCCACGTTCTCACCCGAGATCAAGCGCTTGGCCAACAGCTATTTGCAAGATCCGGTGACGATTGAAGTGGCGCGCTCCAATGCGGCGGCCAGCACCGTTGAGCAACATTTCTACAGCGTGGGCGATGATGACAAACGCCACGCGTTGCATCAAATCCTGAAACAGCGCGGCATGAAGCAAGCGTTCGTCTTCGTCAACAGCAAGCTCGGCTGTGCGCGCCTGGCCCGCTCGCTGGAGCGAGAGGGCTTGAAGACCACCGCATTGCATGGCGACAAAAGCCAGGACGAGCGCCTGAAAGCACTGGAGGCCTTCAAACAAGGCGAAGTTGACTTGCTGGTGTGCACCGACGTGGCAGCGCGTGGGCTGGACATCAAAGACGTGCCGGCCGTGTTCAACTTCGACATCCCGTTCAACGCCGAAGACTACATTCACCGCATTGGCCGAACCGGCCGCGCGGGGGCTTCCGGGCTTGCGGTGAGCTTTGTTTCGAAGTCGGATGGCCGCCTCATGGCAGACCTTGAAAAGCTGCTCAAAAGCAAAATCGAGCTCGAAGCGATTGAGTTTGACGAAGACGCGCCCGACATCCGCAAGCAAGGCCGCATCAACGACGGTCGGCGCATGTACGCGGGCAACGACGGCGAGCGTGAAGATGGTCAGCACCAAGGCGGTCAGCGCGAAGGTGCTCGGGACTCAAGCCGTGACAGCAGCCGCGAACATGGGCGTGACCGGGATCAAGCCGCACGTCCGCCCAGGCGCGACTTCAGCCGCCCCACACCTGCCTCGCGCGATCCGTTTTTCGACAAACCTTACGAAGCCACTGCTGCCTCAGCAGACGCCGCAGCCCCCACCTGGGAAGCTGCCGCCAAACGGCCCGTGCGCAGCATTTCAGCCAACATCAAACCCAAGCAGCGTGTGGCGGCGCTCTTTAAGGCACAAGCGGAGACGAAAGCACCTGCGGTGTAACGACAGTTGCGTTCCGACGTGGCTCCTGCGGCGGGCGCTGCCCGGATTTGATGGACAGTTGTGCTATTATTAATATAGCTATCCATGCATGTTATTCGAGAGCTAGAGCCTTATTTGGGTCATAATTTTCCAATTTTTGAGCATTTTCTGAAAAAAATTAACTCACAGGTTCATTTTTCAACCCGTTGAGGTGTTTCACACGCCACCTGAAACAGCCGTTGCGCGTTACCGTGCTCACCCAGCCGCATCGCACTCAAACTCCCACCCCATACGCAGCCCGAGTCCAGGCTGAGCAAATCAGGCCTGTCAAGCCAGCCCAGCGTAGACCAGTGACCAAACGCCACGGTCACATCTGCTGTTTGGCGATTTGGCGCATCAAACCACGGCACGTAGCCAGGCGGTGCATCAATGGCGCGCAGGCCCTTTGCGGCAAACTCCATCTCGCCTGCGGGCGTGCAAAAGCGGATGCGGGTGAGCGCGTTGATGATGACGCGCAGGCGGGCATTACCCCTCAGATCGTCATGCCAGGTGCGTGGCTCATTGCCATACATTTCGTGCAGAAAGCTGCCCCAGTCGGGGCCTTGCAAAACGGCCTCCACTTCAGCGGCGAGTGAGGCGGTTTGGGTGGCAGTCCATGCTGGTAAAACGCCTGCGTGCACCATCAAATAGTCGATGCTGTTATGTCGTTCGAATAGCGCCAGCCGCTGTTGTCGCAGCCAGTGCAGCATCGCCTCGCGCTCGGGGGCTTGCAGCACGTCGAGAATCGTGTCGCCGCCATGCGGTTTGCGCACGCCGTGGGCAACGGCCAGCAGATGCAGGTCGTGGTTGCCCAGTAGGCATTTGGCAGAATCGCCCAGCGCCATCAGACTGCGAAGGGTGCCTGCGGAGTCTGGACCACGGTTGACCAGGTCGCCCAACATGTAAAGCGTGTCGCGGCTGGGCGAGAACGAAATCTCGCCAAGAAGCCTTTGCAAGGCGCTGTTGCAACCCTGCACGTCGCCAATCAAGTAAAGTGCCATGTGTTCATTTTCGCTTCAGGTGAGCTATTGTGGTTTCATGGAATTTTTACTGATTGTTTTTCTCACGCTCCTGAATGGCGTGTTCGCGATGTCGGAGCTGGCCGTCACCGCCAGCCGCAAGGCGCGGCTCAATGCCATGGCCGAAGCGGGCGACGCGGGGGCGGCAGCGGCGCTTCAATTGCTGACGAACCCGACGCGGTTTTTGTCCACGGTGCAGATCGGTATCACCTCGATCGGCGTGCTGAATGGCATTGTGGGCGAGGCGGCTTTCAGCGACGGTGTGGGCCGGTGGTTGGAGACTCTGGGATTGAGCGTCAAGGTCGCCAACATCACTGCCACGGGGCTGGTGGTGACGGTGATCACCTTCACCACGATCATCTTTGGCGAGCTGGTGCCCAAGCGCATCGGCCAGCTGTACCCCGAGCTGGTGGCGCGCTGGGTGGCGCGGCCTATGCTGTGGCTGGCCAAAGCGGCCAGCCCGTTCGTGAAACTGCTGTCTGCCACCACGCAGGGGGTGCTGAAGCTGCTGCGCATCGACACCAATGCCGCCCGTCCGGTGACGGAGGAGGAAATCACCGCCAGCCTGGAAGAGGGCCGTGATGCCGGGTTGATTGAGCACCACGAGCACCAGATGGTGCAAAACGTGTTTCAGCTAGACGATAGGCCGTTAACGTCGCTGATGGTGCCGCGAACCGATATCGAATGGCTGGATGCAAGTCATACGGTTGCACAAAGTCTGGCTGTGGCGGGCATGGGTGGCGAGCGCGGCGCGCATTCCTGGTACCCCGTGTGCCGGGGCTCACTGGACGACGTGGTGGGCATCATCAGCGTGGGCAAGTTGTTGCAACTGGGTGCCGATAGTGTTGGAAGCATTGAGTCGCATGCTCAGCCGCCCGTGTACGTGCCCGAAACGTTGACGGGTATGGAGCTGTTAGAGCAATTCCGCGCGCGCGCCGGCCGCCTGGTCTTTGTGGTGGATGAATACGGCGTGGTGCAGGGGGTGATGACGCCGGGCGACCTGTTGGAGGCGATCACCGGCGAGCTGCAACCCAAGGCGCAAGGCGATGCCTGGGCCACGCGGCGTGAAGATGGCTCCTGGCTGCTGGACGGCTTGATGCCCGTGAGTGAACTCAAAGTGCGGTTCGAGATTGACGCATTGCCCGAAGAAGACCGGGGCCGTTACAACACAGTGGCAGGGCTTCTGATGGCGGTGTCTGGCCGCATTCCGGCGGTGGGCGAGCGTATCGAGGCGGCGGGTTGGGTGTTTGAAGTGGTCGACCTAGACGGCAAACGCATTGACAAGGTGCTGGCGACGCTCGCGGCGCAGCCCGACTTGTTTGGCGAAGGGATTTAAATCCTGCCCGCCAACTTGTAGGCCCAGTAGCCAATGATCTCATGCAGCGCGTAATGCCATTTCTCCGCACCCAGCGTGAATGAAAAATTTGCTGCGGCGTTCCAACTGGCATGCTCCGGCGCGCGGTAGTCGACGCAGTACGGCGTGACGTTCCAACCCGCCTTGACGAACGAGCCCATCGAGCGCGGCATGTGCGCGCAGGTGGTCAGCAGCAGCCAGGGCTGGCTTTTGTCGACGCCGGGCAGTAGGGCAGTGAAGACCGCGTTGTCAAAAGTCGTGCGCGAGCGCGACTCGTAGGTGATGCGCGCGGGCTCGATGCCCACGCTGTCAAAAAACTTCTTGGCCCGGTCGCCCTCCGACAGCGCTGCCAGCCGCAAATTCCCCTCGCCGCCGGTAAACACAATGCGCAAGTTCGGATTGCGCTTAAGCAGGCTAACCGGCGCGATCATTCGCTCACCCGCTGCGTTCAGCGCCACCTGGCCGGGCCGTTGCCACATTTCGGAGCGTTCCAGCGCGCCGCCCAGTACCACCACGCCCGCGTAGCGAGTCAAATCAGCCGCCGGGTCAGGCGCGGGGTATTGCGTCTCCAGTTGCCGCAGCAGCACCTCCACCG
The DNA here is from genome assembly GCA_031380235.1 of Rhodoferax sp. GTDB lineage: Bacteria > Pseudomonadota > Gammaproteobacteria > Burkholderiales > Burkholderiaceae_C > JANYCG01. The sequence goes on from JANNFW010000252.1 coordinate 7,581, forward strand.
GGAACTGCCAGCCCAAGAGCGCAAGACTGGCAAACGCCGCCCAGCAAAGCCGCCGTCCCGCACGTGGCCAGCGCCGCATCACCAGCAGCCCCAAACCCAAAAAAATCATCGCCCAGGCGATGGGTTGAGTGGCGAAGGAGAGGAGTTTGGAGGCGATGAACATGGGGCGAGCAGGGCTGAGCGGGAGGGCGGGTGATCAAAGTGAGTGACGATGTTGGGTGATGGTAACCAGCGGGCGCCCGTCCGCACGGGCTCCGAGCAGTGAGTCGGAATCAATTCTATAATTTAATAATTCTTGAATTATTAAATAGTCAATATGAACACCGCCCATATCCTCAACCAAAACTGCCAGTGCGTCACGCTTAACCCTGCTCGCCTGCGCGAGGAGCTGGCGCGAGACGAGAGTTTGCAGGCGTTTGCAGATGAGCCCACGCAAACCCACCCGCACCTGTTTGCAAGCGGTGTCGTGTTCATCGCTCACGCGACTTATCAAGCCATGGCGCAGGCTGTTGCGGCGATTGAGCGTGTGATGGCGCACCCTGCGTATGTGGCGCATGCTTTGCGCAAAGCGCCTGCCCTATCGCAACAGCGCTTTGGCCCGCACGGCGTCTTCATGGGCTATGACTTTCATGTCGATGCCAGTGCAAATGAAGCGGCTGAGTCGTGTGCCCAGCCGCGCCTGATCGAAATCAATACCAACGCCGGCGGTGCCCTGCTCAGTGCGGCCCTGGCCCGTGCACAAAACGCCTGCTGCGACGCTATGACTGATGGCCTGAACGTCACCAGCCTGCTGGCCACAGTGGAGCAGACTTGGTTTGAGATGTTTTATGCCGAGTGGCAAACCCAACGCGGTGATGCGCCATTGCGTCGAATTACCATCGTGGATGACAGACCGTCTGAGCAGTACCTCGCGCCTGAATTTGCAATGTTTCGGGCGCTGTTTGAAAGCCGTGGCGTGCGGGCAGATGTCGCGGACGCAAGCGCGCTGGTCTGGCGCGATGGGCAACTGTGGCTCAACGACGACGACCCCAGTACGCAGGCCGCGCCGATTGACCTCGTCTACAACCGCTTGACCGATTTTGACTTGAGCGAGCATGCGCATCAGGCACTGCGGCAGGCGTATGCAGCGGGTGCAGTCGTAGTCACACCACACCCCCATGCGCATGCCCTGCGCGCCAACAAACGCCATCTTGCCTTGCTGTCAAACGATGCGTTGCTGAGCCAGTGGGGCATCAGCCACGCGGATCGGCAAACTCTGCACGCCACAGTCCCCAATACCGTGCTGTGCACTGAGCACGTCGCAGCGGCAACCCAAGCCACCCTGTGGGCTAACCGCCGCAAGCTGTTCTTCAAGCCCGTGGCAGGATACGGTGGCAAAGCCGCCTACCGGGGCGACAAGCTCACGCAGCGCGCCTGGCAGGATGTGCTGGCGGGTGATTTTGTGGCGCAGGATTTTGCGGCACCGGGCCAGCGCCTGTTTGAGGTTGACGGCACACCCACCGCATTCAAGTTCGACATCCGCGCCTACACCTACCAGGGCCAGATCCAATTCATGACCGCGCGCATCTACAGCGGCCAGACCACGAATTTCAGAACACCCGGCGGTGGTTTCTCGCCGGTGTTGGTGCTGCCGTCTGGTACAGGTTAAAAGAAAAAAGCCCACGATCAGAAATCGTGGGCTTTTCAGTTTGATTTGGTGCCGGAGAGATGAATCGAACACCCGACCTTCTCATTACGAATGAGCTGCTCTACCGACTGAGCTACACCGGCGCTTAGCCTCAGATTATAGCCTGCGTAGGGGATCAGCCCGCCGTCTTGTTGGTGTGGTAGCTGGTGACGCGTTCAACCTCGTTCTTCGAGCCCAAAATCACGCTCACACGCTCGTGCAATCTGCCAGGCACGATGTCGAGGATGCGGTCTTTGCCGTTGGTGGCGGCACCACCGGCCTGCTCGACCAGCCAGCCCATCGGGTTGGCCTCGTACATCAGGCGCAGCTTGCCAGGTTTTTCGGGCTCGCGCTTGTCCCACGGGTACATGAAGACACCGCCGCGCGTGAGGATGCGGTGCACATCCGCCACCATACTGGCGATCCAGCGCATATTGAAGTTTTTGCCACGCGGGCCGTCTTCGCCTTGCAGGCACTCGACGATGTAGCGCTTCACCGGTGCATCCCAGTGGCGCATATTGCTCATGTTGATGGCAAATTCTTTGGTGTCGGCGGGAATCTTGATGTCTTCCTGCGTGAGCACGAACGAGCCCTGCTCGCGATCCAGTGTGAACATGGCCACCCCATCGCCCACCGTGAGCACCAGGGTGGTTTGAGGGCCGTAAACGCAGTAGCCCGCAGCGACCTGTTTGTTGCCCGGCTGCAAAAAGTCCTGCTCCGACACGCCATTGCTCGCACCTTGTGCAGCGCCTTCCTGTTTTTTGAGCACGCTGAAAATGGTGCCGATGCTGACGTTGACATCAATGTTGCTGGAGCCATCCAGCGGGTCGAACAGCAGCAGGTATTCGCCCTGCGGATAGCGGTTGGGCACGACGTAAATGCCCTCCATCTCCTCAGAGGCCATGGCCGCCAAGTGGCCGCCCCATTCATTGGCTTCAATCAAGACTTCGTTGGCGATGATGTCGAGCTTTTTCTGGATCTCGCCTTGAACGTTTTCAGACTCCGCCGTGCCCAGTACACCACCCAGCGCACCTTTGTTCACGGCTTGGCTGATGCTTTTGCAGGCCCGCGCCACCACTTCGAGCAGCAGGCGAAGTTGTGACGGGATATGGCCATCCACGCGCTGCTTTTCAACCAGATACCGGGTAAGGGAGATTTTGGTGCTCATGCTTGAACCCTGCGTTGATGTGATTCGTGGGCGTGACTACTGGGCTGACAAGGCGCGGCTGATGACCTCGCGCACATCGTTGCTCAAATCAGGTTTGGCTCCAACACGCGCAACCGCCTCGCGCGCGGCGCTTCGGTAAGGTTCGACCAAGCGGCTCCAGCGATCCATCGCGCGGGCCAGGCGTGCAGCGAGTTGCGGGTTGATACCGTCAAGCTCCATCACGCGGTCGCTCCAAAACACATAGCCTGCAGCGTCGCGCCGATGGAAAGCACCTGGGTTGGCTGAGCAGAAGCTGAAGATCACACTGCGCGCGCGATTCGGGTTTTGCAAATTGAAGTCTCCATGCGCCATCAGTTGGCGCACAGCCGGCAGCACCTCGCCCGCGCGATCGCAGGCGTTGGCTTGCAGGGCAAACCATTTGTCCAGCACCAGGGCTTCGTCCTTGAACAAAGCATGAAAGCGGGCTAGTGCTGGGGCGGCCAAATCACTGCCGCTGCTGACCAGGGCGCTCAAGGCGTTGAAGCGATCGGTCATGTTGGAGGCGTCTTTGAAGCGCTGCAAGGTTCTGCCAGGCCAGACCGTGTCGCCACTCGCGCGCGCTGCCAAGCAGAGCTGACTCAGCGCCATGCCAGTTAACGCACGCTTGCCGCTGGAGACTGGGTCAGGCTGGTAGGCCCCGGTGTCTTGGTACGTCTCAAAAGCCCATTGCCAATCGGCCTGTAGTGCGGTGGCCATCTGTGCGCGCATGGCTTCGCGCACGGCATGAACCCGCTGCGGATCGACCGTTTGAAGCTGATCCGCAAGGTAGCTTTCTGATGGCAGCGTGAGCACCAATTCTTTGAACGCAGCATCCAGTTTGGGGTGGCGCAGAACATCGCGCAGAGCATCCAGCGTGGCCATCGACAGCAGCGCGGCACCCGCAAGATCAGCGCCGCTTTGAATCCACTGCACGGCACTTCGCAACATGAGGCGCTGACCCGCCTCCCAGCGGTTGAAGGCATCGGAATCGAACTTCAGCAGCGCCAGCAGTTGTGCATCGGTGTAGTCAAAGTCCAGCACGACCGGCGCCGAGAAGCCGCGCAACAGCGATGGAATGGGCTCTACCGGGACATTCACAAAGGTCAACGTCTCACTCGCTTGGGTGAGCACGAAAACGCGTGAATGCGCGCCAGATGCGGATTCGTCCGCAAGTTGCAACACCATGTCAGCACCGTCTGGCCCTACCAGC
>JANNFW010000254.1:0-3887 GCA_031380235.1 Rhodoferax sp.
ACAGAGTGGGCCGTCAAACTGGATCGCACGGGTCAGGGGCTGGACTGGTCGGTCTCGTACTTTGACGGTTACGAGCGGTTTGCGCGCTACCGGCTTGACCTCGGCATTCCAAAAGCGCCCGTGTTTCAGGGTGACTTTGAACGCTCGCGCAGCGTGGGCGGCGACCTGGCGCTGGCGTCAGGCGCGTGGACCTGGCGCGCCGAGTTTAGCCATACGGCCCTGCGCGCGGGGTGCGACCAGTGCCCACAGTATGAGCGCCGAGTCAGCCGCGCGGTGCTCGGCGCCGACCTGGATTTCGCCGAAACTATGAACCTGAACGTGCAACTGCTGGCCACTCGCCATTGGGACTACCTGGAGCCGTCGACCTCACCTGGGTTGCTACGCACGCTGGAGCAGGGCCGAGCCCGGCTCAATACCGAGTACGCCGCAGTGGAAACTGGCCTGACCTTCAGGCTGTCAGACCGCCTGCTCAACGACAAACTCAAATGGGAAATTAGCGGTGTGTTTGACCTCACCGGCCAAAGCCGACTAATACGACCACGCGTGTCATACGCTCTCAATGACCACGCCCGCCTCAGCGCCGGGATCGACTTTTACGAAGGCGATGCTCAAACCTACTTTGGCGCTCTCACCAAAAACAGACTGGCTTTCGTGATGGTAAGCCTGGTGTTTTAAGCTGAAAGCGCTTCAGTGTCCGCTAGTGCCCGTTAGTGCCCAAGGACGATTCGCCAAACAACCGCTCTAGTTCGTGCAGATCCGTGACCATGACCGCGCTGCCCTGCTTTTGAAGCAGCCCCCGCTTAGTGAGTGCGGAGATCTCTCGTGTCACCTGCTCGCGGGTGGTGCTCACCTGGTTGGCGATTTCTGCATGGGTCGGTGCCGGGTTGATCGAAGCCACGTTTCCCTCGCCGCCCGCTTGGCGCGCCAGCCGCAACAGCTCGGCCTGCACCCGGTGCGGAACCGCCAGCGTGGTCAGCTCCGTCACCCGCGTCGTCAGCAGGCGAATCAAGCCTGTGAGATAACGAAGGTAGCGTTCGTGCACCACCGGTTGCTCCTGCAGCAGCAGCAGGAAGGCCGCAGCAGGCAGCGCTGCGAGCACAGATTCGGAGATGGCGCAGATATCCGTCGAGCGCGGCCCGCCATCAACAGCGGCAATGTCGCCGATGATCGCCCCGGCCTCCACATCCCGAAAACTCGCCTGCCTGCCGCTTGCCGAATACGTGCGCACCCGCACCGAGCCGCTGGCGATGAAGTAGACATCGCGGCCCGTGGTCTGCTGCCCAATGATCTCCGCGCCCCTGCCATACCGGTACCACGAGCATTGGCGCGCGAGCTGATCCAGCCGCGCGCGCGCAACACCTTCCAACAACCTGACTTGGCTGAGGGCAAATCCTGACCCGGTAAGTGGTTGTCTGGACACTGCGGGGGCTCCTGGTAAATCTTGGGCTGGCGGCAAGTGGCGTGGCGGGCGCCCCTTGCTGCAAAGCATTTGCACGAAACGGTGCTTTTTCGCACATCCCCATTGCGCTGCACTTCTTAAGCTTACCCGATACGCCACTGCCCATTTACCCGATCTGTACGGAGTACGCCATGAACACAACCACCGCATCCCATCAAATCACGCTGCCATCAGAAGGGAGCCGCCAGTTCTGGCCGATCTGCTTGGCCGCCCTGGCTATGCTGCTGGGGCTAGCGGTTGCAATGATCGGTTCAAAAAATCTGCCCAATACCTCGCCCGATGTAAAACGGGCTGTGATCGCGGCTCACACGCCAGTCGCCATGCCCGTGGCCGACGACGTGATGCCCGATGCACCGATGCCGATCGACCTGTACCGCTTTGCACTCAACGCACTGCTGGTGCCTTTGATCGACGATGCCGTGCCACCCCGGTGGACCGACATCGCGATGGATTTTTTCTGTGACCCTGGCACCACCGTCATGATCGACGGCAAGCCGATGGTCCCCGGCGACCTGGTGCCCGCAAAAGCCTTCAAGGTGCGCTGGGACATGAGCCGCTGCACGCCGTTGGGGCCGCAGTCGGTGGAGTTGTCTGGCGGCGTGGAACTGGTGGTGTTTCATGAAGACACTGGCCTGAGCGCCATGGTGATACCCGACCGCTTGCGGGTTGACAGCCACCTGGGCCGGGTCGTGCTGCGTGGCCCGTTTGCCGCTGAAACTTCACGCGACGACACCACAACAGTCGCCCGGCGTTGAGCCAAGTACGCGCCCGCGAGGGCGCTCCAGCGCTTTGCGCGATGGGCTAACGGCTGCCGCGCAGCGCCTCGCGCATGGCGGCGACTACGGCGGGCCGGTCTGGCGCATTGAAAATTGCACTGCCCGCCACAAAAGTGTCCGCCCCCGCGTCAGCCACGCGGCGAATGTTATCGACCTTGATACCGCCATCCACCTCCAGGCGAATGTCTTTGCCGCACGCGTCAATCCGCTGGCGAGCGGCTTCGATTTTGCGCAGTGCTGAGTTAATGAAGCTCTGCCCGCCAAAGCCGGGGTTCACGCTCATGATCAAGACCAGGTCAATGTCGTCAATCACCCAGTCCAGCAGGTCCATCGATGCGGCCGGGTTGAACACCAGGCCCACTTTGCACCCCTTGCTCTTGATGGCTTGAATGCTGCGGTGCACGTGGCCGCTGGCATCCGGGTGAAAGCTGATCAAGTCCGCCCCGGCATCGGCAAACGCTGCCGCTAACGCATCCACGGGCTGGATCATCAAATGGACATCAATCGGCACGGCAACACCTGCCGCCGTTTTAGCATGCGGTTTGACGGCGCTGCAAATCATCGGGCCAAAGGTGAGATTCGGCACGTAATGGTTGTCCATCACGTCAAAATGAATCCAGTCGCAGCCCGCGTCAATCACGGATTTCACCTCGGCGCCAAGGCACGCCAGGTCTGCCGACAGGATGGATGGCGCAATGCGGAAGTGCGTTGACGGGTTCATGGAAACACCTTGGGGGCTGCGGGTTACAAAGTTTAACCGGGTGCGATGACCTCGACGTCGACAGGTTTCAAGAAGGCAGCACTCGTAAAAAGGTAGGATGCAGGCATGTCCAAGTACCAATTCCAAGTCGAGGTGCAGCCGCGCTTCCTGATGGCGCAGTCTGCCCCCGAGCAAGGCCTGTTTGTGTTCGCTTACACCATCCGCATCACCAACACCGGTCGCGTCACCGCGCAGTTGATCTCCCGCACCTGGAACGTCAACGATGCCAATGGTCATACCGAGAAAGTGCGCGGCTTGGGCGTGGTGGGCCAGCAGCCATTGCTCAAACCCGGCGACACCTTCGAGTACACCAGCGGCACCCGCCTGCGCACGCCTACGGGCACCATGCACGGCAGCTTTTTCTGCGTCGCAGAAGACGGCGAGAAGTTCGATGTGGACATTCCCATGTTTGTGCTGGATGCCTTAAGCGCGGGCGGTGCGCGCACCTTGCACTGAAGGCCGACCCCGTCCACCCATTTAGCCCATTCAAGCCGTTGAAAGCGCCCGTTCACGACCTGCAAGAATTGTTGGCCCGGCTAGACCCAGAGGCCACGTTGGTGTCGCGTCATCTTTGGTTGACCGACTTTTTTGACTGGATTCGTGGCGAGTGTGTATCGCCTAACGCGTCCACCGCGCGCATCAAGCTGTTTCTGGATGCGCTCAACGCCCGCCCTGGCATGGTCGAGCAAGCCCAGGCCTGGTGGCGCAACTTGATGAACACGGTGGATGCCACGCCCCTGCTGGCGGATTACGGGTTCGCGTCGCGCAGCGCCTTCATGAGTGAACTGGCCGAGCGCTTGCGCCTCAAACTGCTGCCCGCCACGCCCGAGACCGTTGATGCCGCTGAGCTCTTCCCGCTGGTGTTAGACCGCACCTTCGACGCGCAATGGAT
>JANNFW010000263.1:0-5500 GCA_031380235.1 Rhodoferax sp.
CATGTCATCGGACATGCCGTTGATGACGTAGAGCTGGGTTTCATCTTTGTTCAAGGTGACGTTCCACGCGCGCTTGCCCGCCAGCACCTGCTGCGTGACTTCGCGTTTGACCACATCGATGAACGCGACGTGGTTGCCCCGGCCCAGGCCTACAAAGGCACGTTTGCCGTCGCGCGTCATGGTGATGCCAACGGGCGTAATGTCAGCCGCCTTGGCCCCTTTGATCGTAAATTTCACGGTGCCAATCACCGCCAAGTCTTTGGTGGAGATGATGCTCACGCTCGAACCCAACTCATTGGTGACCCACAGCTCGGCACCATCCGGGGTCAGCGCAAAACGCCTGGGCCGCTTGCCGGTGGGGATGTTTTTGACGACTTTTGCGGTGGCCACGTCGATCACGTGCACCATGCTGGCAACCTCAGAACTCACGTACACCGTTTTGCCATCAGCAGACACCTTCACGCCTTCAGGCTCCTTGCCGACCTTGACGGCTTTGGTCACTTTCTTTGTGGCGATGTCCACAAAACTCAGCTCACCTTCGTCTTCGTTGGAGACATAAAGCGTTTTGCCATCGGGTGAAATGTCAAACGCTTCGGGCTCGTTGCCCAGTGGAATGCGGCCAACGGATTTTCGCGTGGCCACGTCAATCACATCGGCTGCGTTATCGCCACCGCAGGCGACCAGCACCTGCTTGCGGTCGGGCGTGAGCTGCATGTGACGCGGGCGTTTGCAGGTGGCAATCGTGCCTTCGACCTTTTGGTCTTTCAAATTGACGATGGTCAGCGCATTGTCTTTTTCGCTGGAGACCAGGGCGAATGATTGTGCACCAGCGCCTGTTGATATGGCAACCACCAACGCAGCAGCAAATACATTTCCAAGTTTGATCATGAGCTTCATCCTTTCTTTGGAACAGAGTTTGCAGCAGAACTGGTGCGGGCGATAAATCCGGCTTCCAGCGTGGGCTGTCCAAGCGCAACAGTCACTTCGGCGGGGCTGCCCTCGGCCACAATTTGCCCCTGATGCAGCACCAGCAGGTGATGCGCATCCACGGTTTCTTCAACCCAATGCGTGGCCCACAACACGCAGGTGCCACGCTCGCGCACATCCTTGTGGACGGCGTTCAGAATGTCTTTGCGTGATTTAGGGTCAAGCCCCACCGTGGCCTCATCCATCAGCAACAAGCCGGGGCGGTGAAGCAGCGCTCGCACCAGCTCCACCTTGCGCTTGGTACCACCGGAAAGCTCTCGCACCGTGCGGTCTAGCTCGCCCTCCAAGCCCAATGCGGCGCAGCCCTCAAGGATGCGCGCCTTCATGAGCGCGCGCGGCATACCATGCAAATCGGCGTGAAATTTCAGGTTGTGGCGCACCGTCAAGTCCAGGTCAAGCGCCTGCTGCTGGAATACCACGCCGATGCGGGCCAGCGCTTTCGCGGGGTGGCGGCGCAGGTCAATCTGGTCGACGGTGATGTCGCCCTGGTCGGGTACAAACATGCCCGTGAGCAGTTGAAACAGGGTTGACTTGCCCGCGCCATTGGGGCCGAGCAAAGCGCAAAATTGCCCCGCCTTCAACTCGAAGCTGACATCTTTGAGTGCCCAGCGCTCGCCATAACGCTTACCGCTGTTTTTGACGGACAACATGCTCAGGTGCGATGCCTGCAAAACTGTTGAAGGCTACCAATGGCGATCAACGGCTACTTCTGCACGGTTTCAAGAAAGCTGAGCAATTGCTGAATTTCAGGTTCTTTCAGCATGTCTTTCCAGGGCGGCATGCCCTGATCGGGCCGACCGTTTTTGATGGTGGCGGTGGCGGCCTCCATCCACTTCGCGTCATAACGCATCTTCAAGCGGCGCACATCACGCTCCCGGATGGGGCTGGCACCATCCGCGCCATGGCAGTGCGAGCATTGATCGTTAAAGCGCACACGGCCCAGCAGCGCGGTAGGGCTTAGTTCGGGCGTCTGCTCCTTCGCGGCCTGAACGGCAACACCAGCCTTGGCCGCTTGACCCGCAGACTGCGTGGTCTTTTGCGCTTTCACGCCTGCGCCAGCAGCCTTGGCTGCGGGCGCTTCAGTGGGTTTTTGCTGGACGAGCGAGATCATTTGCTGCGGCACCTGCACCGTACGGATCGCGCCCGCGCTGAACGGTTTTTGCAGTTGAGCGATGTTCACCGGCTTGCCTTGCGGGAAACCATATTTTTGCGCCAACGCGGCAATCTCTGGCTTTAGCGCGACCAGGGCTTCGTCGATGCTTTTGAGCAGCTCGGGCTTGTCCTGGCGCACAGCGACCGACACCTGTCCGTTCATGTCATTGCCGGTGAGTGGGGTCACGCGCCAGCGATTCGCAAAACGGTGTTGGTTGTCGTAACCCGCAACTGGCCCCCACAAAAATCCGGCTTCAGCCTCGCCCTTTGCCAGCGCCGCAAAGACCTCGTCCGACGTGCGGAAGGTTGAGAATGTGAAGCCTTCGAGTTGAGATAAGACGATATGCGGATTGGTCTGAAATTGCACCGCCAAGCGCTTGCCTTTGAGATCGTTCAAGCCGCTGAATTGAAAGCCGGGCGCGGCCACGAGGGCATACCCCACATCCAGAAACGCAGCGGTTTTTCGCAGGCCACGCGCTTTGTAATCGGCATCGGTGGGCAGTGCAAAAACAGCATCGCATTCACCTGCTGTGTTGCGCAATGCACGGCGCTGGTAGAAGGTGAGCCACCAGGTGTAGTGAACCGGCGTGGCATCCAGGCGCTTAGCCACCAGCTCGGCCAACTCCACATACAGACCGCGTTCGGGGCCTTCCGATTTGCTGAAGGGCAGATTGTCGGGGTCTGCGCACACGCGCAGCGGCTCAGCAGCGAGAACTGATGTTGAGAACGCCAGTGCAACCAGGGCAAGGGTAAGGCCACGAATCTTCATATTGATCACGATAAGGTCTCAATCAACGTCTCAAAACATTGGGTCTGCAAAAAAAAACCCGTGAAACTCTGTGACACGGGCTGGGGAAGAGTCACTTGAAATCAACGCGGGCCAGCGGGCCAACGTTGACTTCGAGACACCTTTCAGTTCAAAGCAAACACGTACAAAGTGCCACCCTCAGGGCTGGCCGCCACCATCTTCTCGCCCAGGGCACCAAAGAATGCGGGAATCGACTGCGTGCGGCCCGACACCACGGCCACATACTGTTTGCCGTCCAGCGTATAGGTCATCGGGGCTGCGGTAATGCCAGAGCCGGTGTTGAACTTCCACAACTCTTTGCCAGTCTTGGCATCAGTTGCACGGAATATGCCTTTGATGTCACCGTGGAACAGCAGACCGCCGGCTGTGCTCATCATGCCGCCGTTGAAGGGCAGCGCTTCCTTGTTGAACCAGACTTGCTGCTGCTTCACGGGATCCCACGCCTTCACACCGCCCATGTGGCCGCCGGGGCCGACTTTGCCGAGATCAAAGTTCACACCCAAGAAGAAAGCGCCACGCTTGTAGTCGGCTTGAATGCCTTCCAGGTCCATGCACAGATTCATGGTGGGGATGTAGACCAGGCCAGTTTGCGCGCTGTAGCTCATCGGCATCCAGTTTTTGCCGCCGATCAAGTTGGGGCAAATGTCGGATGCTTTGCGCTTCATGCCAGGGCGCTTGACGTTACCGGCCGTCTCAATCGGGGTGCCGGTTTTCATGTCAATGCCAGTGGCCCAGTTCACGCCTTCAATGTACTGCTTGGCCGACATCAGCTTGCCGTTGGCACGGTCGATCACGTAGAAGAAGCCGTTGCGGTTGGCTTGCATGATGACGGGAACTTTTTTGCCGTCAAAAGGCAAGTCCGCAAACACCAACTCGTTCACACCGTCGTAGTCCCACGCGTCATGCGGGGTGAACTGGTAGTGCCAGGTGATCTTGCCCGTGTCGGGGTTGAGGGCAAGCACAGAGGCGGAGTACAGATTGGAGAACTTGCCGATGTCCGAGCTGTCATTGCCACGCACGGATGCCGACCAGGGTGATGGGTTGCTGGTGCCGTAGTAGACGAGGTTCAGCTTGGGGTCATACGAGCCGATGTGCCACGCTACTGCGCCGCCCAACTTGCCAGAGTCACCCTTCCAGGTGTCGCCACCAGGCTCGCCGGGCTGAGGCACGGTTTGTGTGCGCCAGACTTCTTTGCCGGTGGCTTGGTCAAGCGCCACGATGGCACCACGCACGCCGTATTCGCCGCCACCAAATCCGGTGATGACGAGATTTTTCACCAGTGTCGGCGGTGACGTGATCACCGAGCCTGCGGTGTAGTCAACGATCATCGTTTTCCACAATTCTTTGCCGGACTTCGCATCCAGCGCGACCACATGCGCATCCAGGCGACCCAGGAAAATCTTGCCGTCTGCATGGGCTACACCACGGTTGTTCACGTCGCAGCAGGCGTATTGGTCGATGCCTTTAGGAATGTCGGGCTGGTAGGTCCACTTCACTTCACCCGTTTTCGCATCCACGGCAAAAGTGTTTTTGGGACCGAATGAGGAGGTGACGTACAGCGTATCGCCAACCAAGATGGGCGTGGATTCCTGCGAGCGGGTGGTGCCCAACTGCAAGGCCCATTGCACCCTGAGTTTGTTGACGTTGGCCGTGGTGATCTGCTTGGACGTGCTGAACCGGGTGTTGCCCGAGTCTCCGCCGTAGACTGGCCAGTTCTGAGCGCTGGCAGTGGCTGCGATGCCAAGTGCCAAGCCCATGACGACTGGGGAAATTAAATGTCTCATGTGTTGTGTCTCCTGTCTTATGGGTTGATGAATGAAACCGCATCGCTCCGGCGGATGCTGAAGTCAACCCCCGGTGCGCAAGCATAAAACTAGCGTTGTCGAGTGGGGTTCGGGTTAGCCCTAGGTCTGGTAACTAATCGCATATTGCGACAGTCATTTGTACGCGACCAAATCGAGAGTCTGGCTGCCGCCCCGCATGAATTTGGACGGCGAGGTTTCGATGCGTTCCACGCGCACCAAACCCACGCCGGGACAGTACCATTCCGACGTGAAAAGCGGGATGTCGCGCCAGCTGAACTGCGCATCCACGTAGAGCTTGATCTTGGCCTCGCCCATGACCTTGATGCAGCCCTCAAACTGCCCAGCCGGGGTCTCCACCTTCTGATCCAGCGCCACGATGGCGTAGACCATCATGATTGGTTTGGACGTGTAGCGCACCTCCTTGGGTACCTCGTTGCGCCGTTGCAGCAGGTAGGGCACGGTGGCGGCCTGCCATTGGGTGCCGATGACAAACGGCTTCTTCAGCACAAAGCGTGGCGGGTTGTCGGATTTTGGGTTTTCGTCCAAGGTGTTGCGGCTGCCAACGCGGTAAATGCCTTGCTCGTCGCTGCGTAAAAAGTAGTCGACACCGTTGTCACTGTGGCGGCGCTCGGCCGGGCCGCTTTCGAGTTTTTGCGGGCCTTTCATCGCGAAGCTCAGATAATCGACATCGGGCTCGGGGGCCTCATCCACATTTTTGGTAACGCGGTAAGTCCAGGTGCGGCCTTCG
>JANNFW010000271.1:0-8123 GCA_031380235.1 Rhodoferax sp.
GAGAAAGTATTTCATGACGATTGAGTATTTGAAGAAAGCTACCCCGCCGCAAGAGGCGATTGATAGCGCGACGTCTGAAACAGTTGAGCGGCTGTTGGCTGACATTCAAAAAAATGGCCGCGACGCCGTCGAAAAGTATGCCCGTGACTTTGATGGCTGGTATGGCCCGATTGTGGTGACTGATGAAGACTTCATAAAAGCCAGCAAGGCCTTGAGCCAAGGCGTTAAAGACGACATCGCTTTTGCGCACGCACGTGTCAAAGACTTTGCCCTGCGCCAGCGTGAATCACTGCATGAGTTTGAAGTCGAGTTGATTGACGGCCTGATCGCCGGGCAAAAACTGATTCCTGTCAACACCGCTGGTTGCTACGTGCCGGGCGGGCGTTATGCCCATGCGGCGTCGGCCATCATGAGCGTTTGTACCGCCAAAGTGGCTGGCGTGCCTAACATCGTAGCGACCTCACCTGGCCACAAAGAGGCAGGTGTGAATCCGGCCATCCTTCACACGATGAAACTTTGCGGCGCTGACACCGTTTTGGCGCTGGGTGGCGTGCAGGGCATCGCTGCTATGGCTTACGGCTTGTACTCCGCCAAACCTGCGGACGTGATCGTAGGCCCCGGCAACCGTTTTGTGGCTGAAGCCAAGCGCACTCTGTTTGGCCGCATTGGCATTGATGTGGTGGCCGGCCCAACAGAGTCCGCCATCATTGCTGACGAAACCGCTGACGTGAATCTGGTCGCGGCTGATCTGGCAGGCCAGGCCGAGCATGGCCCGGATTCACCTGTTTGGCTGTACACCACATCGCGCGAACTGGGCATGAAGGTGATTGACCTGATGCCGACCGTAATTGCCGCTTTGCCCGAGCTGGCACGCAACGCAGCCGCCGCTGCCTGGCGCGACTACGGCGAGGTGGTTCTGGTCGGTAGCCGCGAGGAAATGGTCGAGATCAGTGACCAATACGCGCCCGAGCATTTGCAGGTGTTTGCCAAAGACCTCGACTGGTGGTTGCCCCGACTGACCAACTACGGCTCACTCTTTTTAGGTGAAGAAACAACCGTGGCGTATGGCGACAAATGCGCAGGCCCTAACCACATTCTGCCGACCCGAGGCGCGGCGCGTTACTCAGGCGGCTTGAGCGTAGGCAAATTCATCAAGACCGTGACCTACCAGCGCTTGACGCGTGGTGCCAGTCGCGAAGTGGGCCAAGTTGCGGCACGAATTTCTCGTCTGGAAGGCATGGAAGGCCACGCCCGCACCGGGGATATCCGGCTGAAAAAATACTACCCCCAGGAGTCATTCGAGTTGGGTACATTGGCGGGTCATCAACATTGATTTTGAGATGTCTGCAACTTTGACTAATCCGATTCCTGCCGCTGTGCCGCGAGCGCCAGACGGCTTGTGGTTTGGCAAAGACCTGAGTACGCCAGAACCGATCCCCGAGGAGGCGATTGAGCGCGCTGTGGCTTTAATGCGTTCGGGCAGGCTGCACCGCTACGGCGAGCAAGGTTTGGGCTACCCCGAGCCGTCGCTGCTGGAGCAGGACTACGCCGCATACGTGGGCAGCAAGTATTGCGTGGCGGTCAGCTCCTGCGGTGCGGCCATGTTCATTGCGCTCAAGGCACTGGGTGTGAAGCCCGGCGACAAGGTGTTGACCAGTACGTTCACGCTGGCCCCTGTGCCAGGCGCGATTGCGCACGCGGGTGCGGAGGCAGTGTTGATTGAAACCAGTGCCGACTACATGACCGATTTGCAGGATCTGGAACGCAAAGCGGCCAGCAGCGATGCCAAGGTTTTTTTGCTCTCCCACATGCGCGGCCACATCGCTGACCTGCAGGCGGTGCGGGCGATTTGCGACAAGCACGGTATCGCCATCATCGAAGACTGTGCCCACACCATGGGCGCAAAGTGGGACGGCAAGCACACTGGCACCTGGGGCAAGGCGGGCTGCTACAGCGCACAAACCTACAAGCACATCAACTCGGGCGAAGGCGGTTTGCTGGTCACGGATGACGACGATGTGGCGGCGCAGGCAATTTTGATGTCGGGCTGCTACATGATGTACGACCAGCACATCCTGAGGCCCCCTGCTGATGTGTTTGAGCGCTGGAAGTACGTCACGCCTAATTTCAGCATGCGCATGTCGAATTTGGCGGCCGCTTTGCTGCGCCCACAAATTGGCGAATTGGCTGATCGCGGGCGGCGCTGGAACCATATTTACAGCACGCTGGAACGCGAGTTGACCAAAGCCGCACATGTGTCTGTTCCCCAGCGCGATGCGAAGGAAGAATTTATCGCCAGCTCGATTCAGTTCACACTTGATTTAAATCCGCCGCAGATTGAGCGATTCCTCAAAGAATGCAGCTTGCGCGGCTTGTATATCAAGTGGTTTGGTACGCCTACGCCGGTTGCGTTCACCAGCAACTACGCGCATTGGCATTACCTGACCAGTACGCCTGACGTCCCCAAATCGATGAGCGTGTTGAACCAACTGCTCGACTTGCGCACACCGCTGTCACTGACGGATGACGACTGCGTGTTGATCGGCCGCATCGTCGCTGCGTCCAGCCTGATAGCCGTTGCCAACTAATTCTCCTTATTTTTCACCCACCTCACAAAAGAAAGCACCCATGAAACTCACCAACTTCCCTAGAGTTCGTATCACCCACGGCCCTACACCACTCGAATTCATGCCCCGTATGACAGAAGCACTGGGCGGCCCCAACTTGTACATCAAGCGTGACGACTGCACAGGCCTGGGCACTGGCGGCAACAAAACCCGCAAGCTTGAATTTTTAATGGCCGATGCCGTGAAGCACGGTGCAGACACCATCATCACGCAAGGCGCGACCCAGTCCAACCACGCCCGCCAAACGGTAGCGATAGCTGCCAAGATGGGCATGAAGTGCGAGATTTTGCTGGAAGACCGCACTGGCTCAAAAGTTGAAAACTACAAGCAATCCGGTAACGTGTTTTTAGACCACCTCTACGGCGCGAATGTTGCCGAAGTACCCGGCGGCACTGACATGAACGCCGCCATGGCCACGCTGGCTGACGAGCTGCGTGCCAGAGGGCAAAAGCCGTACATCATTCCCGGTGGCGGCTCTAACCCGATTGGTGCGCTGGGCTATGTGGTGGCTGCACTGGAGATGGTTGACCAGTTCAACAACCTGGGGCTGAATGTGAGCTGCATCACCCACGCCACTGGCAGCGCAGGCACGCAGGCCGGGCTGGTGGTCGGCCTGGAAGGGGCACGTAGCCAAATCCCTGTGCTGGGCATTGGCGTGCGCGCCCCGAAAGAAGCGCAAGAAACCAGCGTCTACAACCTGGCCGTTAAAACTGCTGAACTGCTCGGCGTGCCCGGCAGCGTTAGCCGTGAAAGCGTCAAAGCCAATTGCGATTACGTCGGCGGCGGCTACGGCGTGCCCACACCCGGCATGGTCGAAGCCGTCACCATGATGGCGCGGCTGGAGGGTATTTTGCTGGACCCGGTTTACTCGGGCAAAGGCATGGCAGGCCTGATTGACCTGTGCCGCAAGGGGCATTTCAAGAAGGACCAGAACGTGGTCTTTGTGCACACGGGTGGATCCGTTGCGCTGTACGGCTACATGAACGCATTTGACAGTCTGAAGCCGCTTTAACAGACAGCAATTCGACAACCCGAGTTCATCGGATGGGAAGACTGAAGACTTGACGGGTTGGGTTGGACTGTTATAATGAGTGCTCACTCAGTGAGTTATAACTCAATATGAACAGTACCCTCGCTAGAACCCCTCGCTCAAGTACGAGAACCGACCAACGCGATGCCACCCGTCGTGACCTGGTGCAAGCCGGGCTGCACCTGGTATCGGAGCGCGGCTTTGCAGGGGCCACTACGGCGGCCATCGCGCGAGCCTCTGGGCGCGCGCACGGCACGGTGTTTGTGCACTTCCCCACGCGCGACGCGCTGGTGGCGGAAATCGTGGAGGAGATTGGCCGTCGCGTATCCACGCGCTTGGCCGAGACTGACACTCGCACGCCGAGCGTGAATGAAGTGCTCGACGCCCACCTGGCTGCACTGACGGAGCGCGAATCGATTTACGCTTGCCTACTGCGCGAGGCGACCAGCCTGCCACCCGCTGCCCGCGCGCGGCTGTTTGCTCTGCAAACCGGCATCGCCTGGCGGCTGCGCAAAGCGTTGGCGCGCGAGGTGGCGGCGCAAACCGCCCGCGCCATTGACCCGGTGGTGCTGGCCAACATCTGGATTGCGCTGACCAACCACTACCTGATCAACCGCGACTTGTTTGCGCCCGGAGCGAGCGTGATTGCTACACGCGGCGCAGAGCTGAAGGCGCAACTTCTTTCCATCATCAAACCCTGAACGCGACTTGAAGGAGATTCGACCATGTCTGACCAAAACTGCCCCTCGTGTGGCTCCTGCGGATTCCCCATGCGCACGCCCGACGACTTTGCCGGGCGGCGTATCACCGCCGCCTATTGCAACAGTTGCGGCGACGACAGCGGCCAGCTCAAACCCTTTGAAGCGGTGCTGCAAGTCAACGCCAATTTTTACGTGCGCGAGCAGGGGCTGGACCCCAGTGCGGCACTGGCGATGGCCCGTGCGCTACTGCAAGGCATGCCTGCTTGGAAGCATTTATGAACCCTAAGAAAGGATCTGCACATGCCAACCACATCAACACTCACATCAGCTGCCATGGCCCTGTTCGTTGTTTCGGGCCTAGTTACGAGTCAAACCATGCCTAAAACCATGCATCAAACAGTGCCCTCGCTTGAAGTCGCCCAGGCGCAGTTGCGCGCGCTCAACCACCGCTTCATCGACACGAAGAGTGATGCCAACGGTCGCCTGATAGACGCGCTGGCTGCGAAAGACTTTTTGCTGACCGAGCATGACGGCACGTGGCGCACCCGCGCGGAGTTTTTGGCACAGCGGCCCAGCCCCGAATCTCTCTTGGGCAGTGCCTGCGATGACGTGCACGTGCGCCTGTTCGAGTCCGTCGCCTTGGTGCATGGCGTGGTGTGCACGCGAGGTGATGCGAAACGTGACACAGCGGCAAGCATCGACTGGATCACCGTGCGCTACACCGACGTGCACGTTTGGTCAGGCACGCAATGGCAATTGGTCAGCGCGCAGAACACGCGCCTCAAAGAGGGGGTGAGGGTCAAACTGCAATCCGCCGTCGCGCCGTCGTTCGAGCGCTGGAAGGGTCAAGACCCCGCAGGCGCTGATCTAGACGTGTTGCACACGCTCAATGACCTCTACGTCAACGCCTTTCGCAACGCAGACGTGGCCTGGTATGACGCGCATCTCACGCCAGACTATCTGGTGACCGGCGGTGATGGCACGCACCAAGACCGCGCGGCAGCCTTGGTGCATTTTGCGCAGCCTACTTTTGCCACCCGCATGAAGTCCTTCCCCGTGGGCAACGTCAACATTCGGCGTTTTGGTGATGTGGCCTTGATCCACGCCGAGAATGACTACGAACTCAAAGATGGCCGCAAAGGTATCAGCCGCTACACCGACATCTGGCACCTACAGAACAGTGCATGGCGCTGCGTGGCAGCGCACATCACGGTTCACCAGGCACCTATTTAACTATGTTATTAATAGCTGCTTACGCAATATATACGAGATCCGGAGGCGAATTTTATTCAAAAAATGCCTCAAAACTCACTTTTTGACTCAAATATACGCACTCACCTCGGCCCCATGCGAATCGCGCCATCAAGTCGAATCGTATCGCCGTTGAGCATGGTGTTTTCAAGAATGTGGATCGCCAGTTGCGCAAACTCATCCGGCTGGCCCAGCCGCGCCGAGCGAGGCCTTGATCGGCTCAGGCAAACGCGCCAAGAGCGGGGTGTCAAACAATCCCGGCGCAATGGTGCAGACGCGGATGAACTTCGTCGCCAAGTCACGTGCCGCCACCACCGTCATGCCGACCACGCCCGCCTTGGAGGCCGAGTAGGGTATCTGGCCAATTTGCCCCTCATAAGCCGCGACGGAGGCCGTCATCACCACCGCGCCGCGGGCAATCAGGTGGTCTGTGTTTCGTTTCATGGCGAAATGATGACATATCTGACCGACTATGCCGCTGCGGCGCGGAATTTTGAGACATGTGCTCGTGGTATCAAAACACTTTAAGACACTGAAAAAGATCATTTCCCAACATGAACTGGAACTTTCATGACGGCCTGCGCAGTTTTTGTGGCGGTCAACCGGGGCTTTTGCTGAACTCCTTGGAGTAGGGAGGCACGTTGCGTCAATTCGTGGTGCAGTATCTGAAAAATGGCTTTGACGCGGGCGGTTTTGTGCAGGTCGGGGTGGGTCAACACCCACAGCTCGGTTGCCAAATCCGGAGGGGAATCTTGGAGGCGGCGCAACTGCGGCGCACTGTCGCCCAAAAAGCACGGTAATACAGCCAGCCCCAAACCATCAACACAGGCACGCGCTACGCCTGCAAAACCATCAACGCGCAAACCTACCTGCTCCAGGGTCACAAGCTTTTGCAGCCATTTGAGCGAAGGATGGCGCTCATACGACTCCCCCAAAGCGATCCAAGGGTGGTCAACAAGTTCGCGGGCGACGCTGTTGTCCAAGTAATTCGCTTGGCCGTACACCGCAAATGCCAAGCTTGAAACGCACTTGCCCACCAAGTATTCTGGTGGCTTTTGCACGGTGCGAACGGCAATGTCGGCGTCGCGTTTGGCCAAATCGCGCATGGTGTTGTGAATGTCAATCTGTAGGGTAATTTGCGGGTGCTGTGCGCGGCAGATAGCCACCACAGGATTGAGCAAGGAAGTGGCGATACTGTCCGTGGTAGTGATACGCACCATGCCGCTGGGCCGCAAGTCTCGCCCCGCCACATGGCGCAGCGACTGTTCTGCCGTGCGCTGCACCGCCGCACCGGCCTGTGCGAGCTCTTCTCCCGCAGCAGTGGCCACGTAGCGGCCGCCGCTGCGCTCAAACAAACGCACGCCCAATTCCTTTTCAACCTGGGCAATCCGCCTGAACACGGTGGCATGGTTGACATGCAGTGCGCGCGCTGCTGCCGCCAGCGAGCCGCTTTGAGCCACCGCAGCGATGTACAGCAAGTCATTCAGGTCTGTCATAACTACAAATATGCAAATGAATATTGCGAAAATTTTGAATTGATTTGCAGAAATGTAGAGGGTATTCTTGGTTTTTGCAACTTTCAAGGAGACATTTCATGCAATTTACCGGAATCCACAAAGCCGTTGTTAACCTGGTCTGTGCTGCTGGCTTGGGCTTGAGTGCGGTGAATGTGGCGATGGCTGCCGAACCCATCTGGGACGGCAACACCGTTCAAATGCAGGGTGAAAAACTGGCCGATGGGGTCTTTGCCTTTTATGCCAGCAACGCCCGGGAACTTAACGCCAAGGGTGTCGCAGCCGCCACCAGCGGCGGCCTGATCGTGGGCAGCAAGGGGGCGCTGTTGATTGAAACCATGCTCAACAAGCGCTTGAACCAGCAGGTGCAAAACCTGAGCCAAAAGCTCGGCGGCAAGCCGTTGATCTATGCGGTGAACACCAGTTTTCATGGTGACCACGCCTACGGCAACATGTACCTGCCCGCGTCCACCCGCATCGTCCAGCATGCCAATACACGCAACTACATGAAAGCGCACTTGAGCGCAGACAAAGAATTCATGATCAAAAATCTGGGGGCAGGACGCGGCATCGAACCCATCCAGGCACGCACGGGCGATGTGCTGGTGGCACCCAAAGGCACCCTTACGATAGATTTGGGTGATAAGTTGGTGGATGTGATCGATTTTGGCTTCGCCCAGACAGGCGGCGACCTGTGGATCTGGGAGCCTCAGTCCAAGGTCATGTGGACCGGCAACGCCGTCATTGCCGCCAAGCCTGCCTTGCCGTGGTTGCTGGACGGCAATTTGGTCGCGACGCTAGACACCCTCAAACGCGTGTATGCATTTTTGCCCGCTGACGCCCGCATCATCCCCGGTCACGGCGTTGCCATGACGCGCACGGACTTGCAGTGGCATATTGACTACTTGGCCACGGTGCAAAAGAATGTGCAAGCCTCTGTAGACAAGGGTTTGACGCTGGAGCAAACCGTGCAGCAAACCACCATGCCTGAGTTTGGTGG
>JANNFW010000282.1:0-2986 GCA_031380235.1 Rhodoferax sp.
TCGTTCGCCGTGCGTTCGTCCGCCACGGCAGAAGACTTGCCCGATGCCTCCTTCGCAGGCCAGCAGGAGACGTTTTTGAACGTGGTGGGTATTGCCGATGTGCTGCACAAGATGAAGGAAGTCTTTGCCTCGCTTTACAACGACCGCGCCATCAGCTACCGCGTGCACAAGGGCTTCGCGCACGAGCACGTGGCCTTGAGCGCAGGCGTGCAGCGCATGGTGCGCTCGGACTTGGGCGCGGCGGGTGTGATGTTCACCATCGACACAGAATCTGGCTTTGCGGATGTTGTCTTCATCACCTCCAGCTACGGGCTGGGCGAGACGGTGGTGCAGGGCGCTGTGAACCCGGACGAGTTTTACGTCCACAAACCCATGCTCAAGGCAGGCAAGCGCGCAGTGATCCGCCGCAGCCTGGGCTCCAAGCTGATCCAGATGGAGTTCTCGTCAGCTGATGAAAAGGCGAAAACGGGCAAACTCGTCAAAACCACCGATGTGCCGACCGAGCTGCGCAACCGCTACTCGCTGAGCGATGCCGACGTGGAGCAGCTTGCCA
This sequence comes from Rhodoferax sp., assembly GCA_031380235.1. Classification (GTDB taxonomy): domain Bacteria; phylum Pseudomonadota; class Gammaproteobacteria; order Burkholderiales; family Burkholderiaceae_C; genus JANYCG01. The sequence continues at coordinate 554 of JANNFW010000282.1, forward strand.
AATACGCCCTGGTGATCGAGCAGCATTACGGCTGCGCGATGGACATCGAGTGGGGCAAAGATGGCACCGATGGTCAGATCTATATTTTGCAGGCTCGCCCCGAAACGGTGAAGAGCCAGGCCAAAGGCAAGGCCGAGCATCGCTACAAGCTCAAAGGCAAGAGCGCGCTCTTGGTGGAGGGCCGTGCCATTGGCCAAAAGATTGGTACGGGCCCGGTGCGTGTGGTGCACAGCCTGAATGACATGGATCAGGTGCAAGCGGGCGACATTTTGGTGACCGACATGACCGACCCGAATTGGGAGCCGGTGATGAAGCGCGCCTCAGCCATCGTCACCAACCGGGGCGGGCGTACCTGCCACGCCGCCATCATCGCCAGAGAGCTGGGCATCCCCGCTGTGGTGGGCTGCGGCAACGCGACCGAGGTGTTGAGAGACGGCATGCTGGTCACCGTGAGCTGTGCCGAGGGTGATACGGGATTCATTTATGACGGTCTGCTGGAAACCGAAGTCACCGAAGTGCAGCGCGGCGAGATGCCCGCCATCCCCTTGAAAATCACCATGAACGTGGGTAACCCGCAGTTGGCGTTTGACTTTTGCCAGTTGCCCAATGACGGTGTCGGCCTGGCGCGGCTGGAGTTCATCATCAACAACAACATCGGCGTGCATCCCAAGGCGATTTTGGACTACCCGAATGTCGATGCGGATTTGAAAAAGGCAGTGGAATCCGTCGCACGCGGCCACGCTTCACCGCGTGCTTTTTATGTGGATCGCGTGGCCGAAGGTGTGGCAACTATTGCTGCCGCGTTTTGGCCCAAGCCCGTCATCGTTCGCCTTTCAGACTTTAAAAGCAACGAGTACCGCAAGCTGATTGGCGGCAGCCGCTACGAGCCGGAAGAAGAGAACCCGATGCTGGGATTCAGAGGCGCAGTGCGCTACCTGAGCGGTGCCCTCAGCGAAGCGTTTGCGATGGAGTGCGAGGCGCTGAAGCGTGTGCGGGAAGACATGGGCTTGACCAATGTCGAAATCATGGTGCCCTTTGTGCGCACTTTGGGCCAAGCCAAGGCCGTCACGGAGCTGTTGGGAATGCACGGCCTCAAGCGCGCCGAGAACGGTTTGAAGATCATCATGATGTGCGAGATCCCCAGCAACGCGATATTGGCCGAACAGTTTCTCGAATTTTTCGATGGCTTCTCTATAGGCTCCAACGACTTGACTCAACTCACGCTGGGGCTCGACCGCGACTCGGGCCTGGAACTGCTCGCCGCTGATTTTGACGAGCGCGACCCGGCCGTCAAGTCTCTGATCAGCATGGCGATAGCCGCTTGCAAAAAACAGGGCAAGTACGTCGGCATCTGCGGCCAAGGCCCCAGCGACCATCCAGACTTTGCCAAGTGGCTGGCGGCTGAGGGCATCTCAAGCCTGTCGCTGAACCCCGATTCGGTGGTGGCGACGTGGAAGGGGCTGGCGGTACGGTAATGAGATTGCCAGCTTCTGGCATATAATCGAGGGCTTCCCTTGCCGCACCTCATCTGACGCTGAGGGCGGCTTTTATCCACGCCAGGCTATTTGCTTCTTGTTGAGGCTTGTCTGACCTGGCAAACCACAAGGAGTTTTAATGCGTCATTATGAAATCATTCTCATGATCCATCCGGATCAGAGCGAACAAGTTCCGGCCATGCTGGAGCGCTACAAAGGCATGATCACGGCCGATTCCCCCGAAGGAAAAGGCAAAGTGCATCGTGTTGAAGACTGGGGCCGCCGCCAGTTGATCTATCAGATCAACAAGCTGTCCAAAGCCCACTACCTTTGCGTGAACATTGAAGCCGGCCAAGCCGTCATGGCGGAGCTCGAGCATGCCTTCAAATTCAACGATGCGGTGTTGCGCCACCTGACCGTGTTGAAGAAAAAAGCCGATACGGGCCCATCTTCCATGATGAAGCAGGTCGAGCGTGAAGAAACACGTAAAACCCAGCAGGCCGAATACGCCAATAACGACCGTGGCGGTGATCGCGGTGGTGACCGTGGCGACCGTGGTGGTGATCGCGGTGAGCGCCAGTAAGAGCGCTTCGTAACTTCAGCATTCGTTGCCCAAGGAGTGAGCACAACCCATAGCACTTTCGCCAATCGAGTTATCCTGACCGCACGTATCGCCGAGCTAGAAGCCCAGCGTTACACCCCAGCCGGGCTGCCCGCCTTGAATCTCACGCTCGAACACGAGTCTGAAGCGCAAGAAGCCGGGCAGGCAAGACAGGTGAAGTTGGTGATGAAGGCGGTGGCTTTCGGCGCAATGGCAGAGCGGATCGCGAAACAGGCGATTGGCAGTCTCTGGCGCTTTGAAGGTTTTCTGGCTTCAGGTCGCAATGGCAAAGGTGTTGTGTTTCACATTCAAGAGTTTTCACAAGATTGATTTTTAGGAGGCTTTCATGCCCGCATT
>JANNFW010000295.1:0-1675 GCA_031380235.1 Rhodoferax sp.
CGTCGGTACGTATCTTCCCGATGCTGCCCGAGCGTCTGTCTACCGACCTGACTTCGTTGAACCCAGATGAAGACCGTTTGGCCATGGTGACCGAGATGGTCTTCAACGCCGATGCGACGCTGGCTGGGTCTGCCGTGTACCGGGCGCGCGTTCACAACCACGCCAAGCTTGCCTACGACGCGGTGAGCGCCTGGATCGAGGGCGAGGCGGCGTTACCCGCTGCAGCGGCAGCCGTACCGGGTATGGACTTGCAATTGCGCACGCAAGACGCCTTGGCGCAGGCGCTGCAAGCCAAACGTCGTTCTGAAGGTTCGCTGGATTTTGAGAGCTTTCAGCCGCGCGCCGTGTTTGATGGCGACAAAGTGGTCGAGATCCGCCAGCAGGCCCAGAACCGCGCGCGCCAGTTGATTGCCGAGCTGATGATCGCCACCAATGGTTGCACCGCGCGTTTTCTGGCCGACAAAGGCAGCGCATCGCTGCGCCGCGTCGTGCAATCGCCCGAGCGCTGGATGCGGATTGTGGGTGTTGCCAAAGAGTACGGCGAAGACTTGCCCAGCACGCCAGACTCCAAAGCGCTGGAGCATTTTTTGCTCAAACGCCGCAAAGCCGATCCGCTGCGGTTTCCTGATTTGTCACTGATCATCGTCAAACTCATGGGGCGTGGCGAATACGTCATGCAAGCGCCGGGCACCGTCCCGATGGGCCATTTTGGGCTGGCCGTGCGCGACTACACGCATGCGACCGCGCCGAACCGACGCTTCCCGGATTTGATCACCTCGCGTCTCATCAAAGCAGCTTTGCTCAATCAGCCAGCCCCCTATGCCAACGCCGAGCTAGCGCACCTGGCCGAGCACTGCACCACCCAGGAGGAAGCCGCACAAAAGGTCGAGCGGCAAATGCGCAAATCAGAGGCGGCGATGGTGCTGCAAACCCGCTTGGGCAATCGCTTTGAGGGTGTCGTCACCGGCAGTTCGTCCAAAGGCGTGTGGGTGCGTATTTTTTCCCCGCCGTGCGAAGGTCGATTGCATGGCCGCGACCCCGCACCGAGCGTCGGAGACAAGATTCGGGCGAAGCTGACATCCGTTGATGTGGAGCGGGGGTTTATTGATTTTGAGATTCTGCTCTGAACCTGATGAAACCCACTCTCGAATTCGAAGGCCAGCACATCGACGCTGAAGATTTCTTTCAGCGCTACCAACGCGCAGCCGTGGCATTGCGCGCGGCAGGTGTGGGCGAGGGCGATGTGGTGGCCCTGCTGATGCGCAATGGCCCCGACCTGCTGGAGCTGATGCTGGCAGCGCGCTGGATTGGCGCGCTGTGGTGCCCGATCAACTGGCACTTCAAGGCGGACGAGGTTCAATACATCTTGAACGACAGCGGGGCTAAGGTGCTGATCGCGGACACGGCGCTGTTGAACGGCTTGCTGGCTGGGCCTGCAGAGTTGAAGCTGGAAGGCATCAACACGTTCGTGACGCTGCGCCACGGCGATTCGTCTGCGTTGCGTCACTGGGCGGCGTATCGTGATGCCCTCACCACTTTGACCCACCCCAATCTTGTCGCCAGTGCACCGCGCGGGGCGATGTTTTATACCTCGGGCACCACGGGTAGACCGAAGGGCATTCGCCGCGCGCCGTCCACGCCCGAGCAAGTTGCGCGCGGCCTGGAGGTGTTGCGC
>JANNFW010000321.1:0-1761 GCA_031380235.1 Rhodoferax sp.
ATTGGGCCAGACCGTCATCGTGGACAACAAGCCCGGTGCTGGCGGCATGTTCGGTGGGAATGAGCTGGTCAACGCCAAGCCAGATGGCTACACGCTGGCGCAATTGCCGCAGGGCGTGTTTCGCATTCCGCACATGCAAAAGGTGCAGTTCGATACGCTCAAAGACTTTACCTGGATTGCCTGCTTGACGGGCTACACCTTTGGCCTGGTTGTGCCCGCAAATTCGCCGTTTAAAACCATCAAGGATTTTGTGGACTTCGCGAAAGCCAACCCCGAAAAGATCACTTACGGCCACACGGGCGTTGGCACCAGTCCGCACATGGCGATGGAAGAATTTGCGCAGCGCGCGGGCATCAAGCTCACCAATGTGCCGTTCAAGGGCAATGCCGACAACATGCAGGCGATCTTGGGTGGCCACGTGATGGCGGCCAGCGACGCGACCGGCTGGGGCCCGCACGTGGACGCTGGCAAGCTGCGGCTGTTGGCCACCTACGGAAGCAAACGCACCAAGCGCTGGGCCAGCGTGGCCACGCTCGATGAGCTGGGCTATCAGACCGTGTCGGATTCGCCGTGTGGCGTGTGCGGCCCCAAGGGCATGGCTCCGGCCATCGTCGTGCGCGTTCACGATGCGTTCAAGAAGACGCTGGAAGACCCGGCCGTGCTGGCCGTGTTCGAGAAATACGACCAGTCGGTGATCTACATGGGCACCGAGGCCTACACCAAGTTTGCCCGCGACAGCTACGCCAGCGAAAAGGCCACGATTGAGCGGCTGGGGATGGCGGCGAAGCCTGCGTGAGTGTTCATGCACTACCTGCAAGCACAACTGATCACCCGCGAAGCATTTGAGCCTTATGGTTGGCTGATTGATGCCGCTAGCAGCAGCGGTCATGCCATCAATGGTGGCACCAGCCAGCGCAGCGATGGGCAGTCAGAACTCCACTTGACGGCCGACGGCGGCAAGCCGTGTCTCGCCGTGTTTAGAGCCAGCGCCCGCAACCCCGCTGGGCCGTGGCATGAGCTTGAGCGGCACCGCTTGGGCACGCAGACGTTTATTCCGCTCGATGGCGCGCGCTATCTGGTGATGGTGGCGTCGGGAGGCGATGCGCCCGACATTGACACGCTGGCGGTATTCTTTGCCTGCGGCCACCAAGCCATCACGCTGCGCGCTGGGGTGTGGCATCACGGCTTGCTGGCGCTACAGGATTCAAGCTTTGTGGTGATTGAGCGCAGCGCTCAGCAGGTTGATTGCGATGTGGCCCACCTCAAGGAGCCAGTCAGCATCACACTACCGCAGGGGTTTATGCAGGCTGCGCGGCAATCTGTTGCGCCAGCTTGACCAGGCTCAAATCACTGCCCGCAGGCCCCAGCAACGACAAACCCAGCGGTGCACCGAGGCGCTGTCCGAGTGGCAGGGATATTTGTGGGAAGCCCGACAAACCCGCAAGGCACAACATTTGAATCGCGCGGTTGCGGTAGCTTTCCATCGCTTCGCCGCCTTCACCGCACAGCGGCGCGATGTCGGGCATGGTGGGCAGTACCAGCACGCCGTCGGCACCCAGCAAATCAGCCAAGTGCTTTGTAAACCTTTCGCGGTACACGGTGGCTTGGGCAAACTGCGCGTCGGTCACAGTTTTAGACCATGCAAACCGCTCGGCAATGCCTGGCCCGAGCGGCGGGCAAAAGCGCTCAATCAGCGGGCCATTGACCATCCACGCCTCCCGGCCCTGAATGTGACGAAAACGCCAGTACAACGTGTCCACG
>JANNFW010000344.1:0-2877 GCA_031380235.1 Rhodoferax sp.
GACCTGGACAAGCACGCCAGCTTCAAAGAGCACATCGCCTGCCTGTTTGAGAAAGATGGTTGGGCCTTCAGCCTCATCTACGCGGTGACGTTCGGTGGTTTTATCGGTCTGGTGACGTTTTTACCTAGTTATTTTTACGACCAGTTTGGCGTGAGCAAAGTGCAGGCTGGCCAACTGACGATGCTGGCGGCCTTCATGGGCGCAGCGCTGCGGGTATTTGGTGGCTGGATTTCAGACTATTGGGGCGGCGTGAACACGCTGACGGCGGTGCTGGCGGTGGTCACCGTCACTCTGGTTCTGTGCGGCCTGGCCGAAAATTCACTGCCGGTGACGATGCTCTTGTTTTTGATCTGCTTTGCCGCCCTGGGCGCGGGCAACGGCGCGCTGTTCCAGTTGGTGCCATTGCGCTGGCCGCTGACGACCGCCGTGGCCGGCTCAATGATTGGTGAAATCGGCGCGCTGGGCGGTGGCCTGATTCCCAACGCCATGGGTTTGAGCAAACAGTATGCGGGCACCTACTTGTGGGGCTTTGTCGGATTCGCCGTCTGCGCCGCAGCCATGCTGGCGCTGCTGCGCGGCATGCAGATTCGCTGGACGCGAACTTGGGCGGAAAAAGGGGGCCGAGCACGCAGTGCTTGATCTGCGAAGCCGATACAACGCAACGCGTTGGGCCAACTTTTCACCGCAGGTAAAAAGGGGGCCGAGCACGCAGTGCTTGATTTTTGAAAATAAATTAACTCGCAGGTTAATTTTTCTCTTCACAATCAGAAAATCGGCAATTTTTAGGATATTTTAGACCTCTAGCCCTCGTATCAATTGCATGAATAGCTATATTTATTATAGCAAATACAGCATCAACGGCATGATCTTTACTTGGGTAGAAACAACAGCCAGTAGATCAGCAACACATTGAACAACGCACTGAACGCCAGCAGCAGCTTCCACAGCATGGTGGGGTCGCGCTGCATCAACGCGGAAGGAGGTGGTGCGTTCAATGGCCTTGATGCGCCGCGCTCCAGTGCCAACAGGAACTCCTCGGCGGTTTCAAACCGCAGGCGCTTGTCGCGCGCCACCGCTTTGAGCACCACATGATCGAGCCAGATCGGGATCTCGGGGTTGTGGCGGCTGGGCGGCGTGGGGTCGCGGTAATAGCGCCCGACCTGGTAGGGCAGCACCTCGCCGTAGGGCAGCTTGCCCGTCAGCAATTGATACAGCGTGACACCCAGCGCGAACAGGTCGCTTTGCGCGTCTGCCGTCTCTTTCAATTCATCATCAACCTTGCCTTGTTGCCCACCAGGTTGGTAGCCCCACTGCTCTGGGTTGACGTAGCTCGGCGTGCCCGCATGCAAAGCTCGCATCGATTGGGGCTCGCGCCCACTCAGGGCCACACCGAGGTCCAACACCCGCAGCACGCCATCATCGCCCTGGTGCAAATTGGCAGGTTTGATGTCGCGATGGATAACACTTTGGCGATGCAGCCGCCCGAGCGCCTTCAATGCTTGAATGGCGCCCGCAACGGCCTGCGGTGGGCCAAAGCGGTGTTTGCGATCCAGCATTTGCTGCCAGGTTTCACCACCATGCCAATCGTACAAAAGGTAAAACGCCGAACGCGCCTGCCCCGAAGGCAGGTTGTCATGGATATTGACCAGATTGTCTGAGGCACGCGAGGTCTGCATGCGCTTGGCCAGCCATGCTTCGTGCGCCAGCATGGCGCGCTCGTCAGCATCATGCGCGCGGGCAGGATTCAAAGTTTTCAGCGCGTAGAGTGTCTTGGTCTGCGGGTCGCGCAACTGGTAGAGCACATTGATGCCGTTGTCTGCTACGGTGGCGGTGACGGTCAGGCCATCGATCACTTCACCAATCTTCAAGCGCGCTGGAATCGGCAGGGTTTGGGCGATGCGGTTGGCATCTTTGAGCGAGCCTTCCAACAGGCCCAAAACACGCACAACGACTGCCGTCACGTTGTCGGCACTGCCTGCGGCCAAGGCGGCATCCACCAGTTTTTGCGATGCTTCCTGCGCGGTCGGCAGGCTGGCAATCTCGTTGAGCTGCCGCTCGGCCATCACGCCATGCACACCATCCGTCAGCAGCACAAACACGTCGCCCACCTGCAGATCGCCCTGCACGTAGTCCACCATCAAATGGTCGTCGGCACCGACTGATCGCAGGAGCTGATGTTTGAAATCCGGATGGTTCACCACGTGGTCATGGCTGAGCTGCACCACGGTACTTGCGCGCAGCAGATAAGCGCGTGAATCGCCCACATGCGCGAGTGTGTAGGTTTGCCCGCGCAGCACCAGGGCTGTGAGCGTGGTCAGCCCCAAGATGGGATGACGACGCCGGTTAATCCCTACCAGCCATGCGTTCTGGGCTGCGAGGATGCGATCCAGCGCCACGGTGGTGTCCCAGGTCTCGGGCGTGCCGTAGTAATCACGCACCAAGCTGGTCACCGTGGTCTGCGCCGCCTCCTTGCCCATGCCGCCGGTGCTCACGCCATCGGCAATCGCGACGATGGAGCCCAGGTCTTCCTGCCCCGGCTGGGGCAGCATGGCGGCGCAGAAGTCTTCATTGATCTCTTTGCGGCCTGCGAGCGTCGCGAATCCGATGTCTATTTCAAATGCCATGCACCAAGGGTACGCAATATCGATGCCCGAATCCATGCTTGTTCGGCACTCAATTGACCTCCCTCATCCCTATTCGCCCCAATTTGGTGCTAACCAGTGGCTTAAGCAAGCCGAAATTGGCACGGGGATTGCACAACTCATGTCAATCAACGACACAGGAAGCTCTGGTGAAAAAATCGAAATTGGTGATGGTGGGCAATGGCATGGCGGGGGTGCGCACGATTGAAGAGCTACTCAAAGTCGCGCCAGACTT
>JANNFW010000365.1:0-3342 GCA_031380235.1 Rhodoferax sp.
TCACATTACTCAGATTACCTTGGCAAATGCTCAGAACCTGCTCAGCCAGGTCGGTGACGGTGTGCTGGTCAACCGTAGGCAGCTCCGGGACATCCCGCAAAGTGAGCATCTGCGTGGCTTGCGCGATGACAGAGCGGCTCAACACGGCGCAGCTCTTCTCAGCGGGCTCCAGCGCCTTCTCCAGGCCTTTGGTGGCCTCGGTAAACCGGGCTTGGAGAGCGGTTTGTTGCACCGCACTCTCGCGCTGCTGCTGCTCCAAGATCTGCCAGACTGACAGCAGCACCGTGCCCGACGCCCCCAGCCCCAGCGTGGTGCTGATGGCTGCGGCACGGGCGCTGCGCCGCCACAGCGGTTCGCTCTTGCTGGGCTCTGCAGAATCTTTGGCCGCACCCAGCCGGGCTGCGATTTTGAGTGGATGGCGGGCGGGGCCGCGCCAACCGGGCAACTGCGCCAGCCAGCTGTCGTGCAGCGCGCGGCCAAAGTCCTCGCCCAGGCGGTGGTAGCTCTCCCATTGGGCTTCGTCAAACGACTGGTCGGCGGTGGACTCGTGCGGAAAGCTGGGGTGTTTTTGTGCATAGGCCAGCAGGTCAACATCCAGTGCGTCATGCAGATTGGGCTTGACGACCAGCAGCGTGCCCTCGGGGCGAAACAATTTGCCGGGAGCACCGTTCGCATTCGGTGCACCGGCACGCTCGCGGTAGCGGATGCGTGCCAGCAGCACGCCGCGGCAGGAGTGGTTGTCGGCCAAATGCTCGGGTGACACCACGGTCAGCTCGTTGCTGGAGAGGCTGAACAGGCTGTGCGCCTCGCTGCGGCTGTAAAAGTCAATGTCGGCACCAAAGTCGATGCGGGCCTTGCGCACCAGGTTCTCCAGATCACCAAACTCGTAGTCCGCATCGCCACTCGCGTCTGCGAGGATGATGAAGTCAAGCTCGCGTTTGAGCAGCGGATAGACCGCGCTGTTTTCGAAATGGCCGCCATCGCTCAAGTACCACCAGGGCCGGTCTTGGCCAAAAAAAGTGGCACTGGCCTCGCAGGTCAGCATCAGCGGCTTGGGGATGAAGCGCCATGACAGATGGCTCAGCCAGCGCAACTGAGTCCGCTCGCGTGGCGCGCGCATCCAGTGGCCCAGCCGCACACCCAGAAAGTACACCAAGAGTGCTAGCCCGCGCGAGGTGTACGCCCCTGCACCTGGCGATGCGGCTGCGCCTGAAACCGCCACCCAGCGCCCGAGCGTGCCCGCATCATGCGTGGGCTTGAAGGCGATGAACTCGTCGGGCCCCACCTCGAAGCCACGCCATGTGGCGGTGACTGCAGCCCCCTTGCGATCTGCGTTGTACAGGCCGCTGTCGTCGTCGCGCGTCTGGTTCAGGCAGGTGTTGACGAGGTGGATCGGCCCGCCACGTTCGTCCGGGCGGTACTTGCGCAGCTTCAGGTCATCGCCATCCACGACCTGGGTCACATTGGCATGCAGCGCAGTGCCTGGGCTGGCACCCGCACCATGCGGGTTGGGACTGGGGGCGGGATTGAAATGCCTGCCCTTGTTGCCCACCGCGAGGTAGGCGCGATTCAAACGTGCACGGTAAAAGCTGTGCAACGACGAGGTGTTGGCCATCTGCGAATTGCCTGCCGTCAACAGCACCCACAACGCCCACAGCGCCGCAGGCATGCAGGCGCGAAGCCAGGCGGGCATGCCAATCAGCATTCTGAATGGCTCCGGTGCAAACACGAACCATTGCAGCACGACCAGCCATCCCGTTGTCAACATCACCATGCCAAGCAGGCTGGCAAAGCTGAGAATTTGTGGCCACCACGCGCGCCCGTGCGTGGTCGTGTCTGCTGCGATTTTTTGCAGCGGTTGCATCAGGGCGCGAAGGGCAACGAGCGCAATGCCGCCCACGCCCACGCCGCCCCAGAGCCAGGGCTTGTCGGTTTGCGATACCAGCAATTCCATCAACCACCAGCTCAAACGATCCAGCGCGCCCAGCGCCACCAGACCGAGCGCTATCAGCATCGCCCAGCGCAGCATCCGAGTGAGCCAGTTGCGCACCAGGGCCACTTTGAGGCCGTGTGAGCCCTTCAGCAAGCCCAGGGCGCAGCGGGCCGCAAGTTGCCCCAGCACAGTCGAGATCAAGGCCAGCGCGCCCGCTGCCGGCCAGTTCAGGCTTTGGTGCAGCGGGTTGATCGAGTCGTCCTGCAACATCAAGCGAACCAGGTACAGGGCGGCGGCGCTGACGATCAGCAAAAAGATGATGTCACCTGCGTTGAGCAGCACCGAGCGGGCCTCGTTGTCAGGCTCGTCCCGCGCTGCCCAGTAGCCGGCCAGGAGGCCCGGTGCGGTGGCCGCCCAAAATGTGGCTGCGAGCGCCCACCATGGCGTATGCCAGTGTTGCCAACGGGCCGGCTCCAGCACCTGGTAGGTGTGCTGCCACACATGAGGGCTGATCACGATCAATCCGAGCGCGGTGCAGGCGACCATGAACTCGGCGTGAATGGCAATCCAGGCACGCAAAAACGTGACCATCGCAATGCCGATGTCGCGTGAGCCAGCCGGCGTCAGGTAGCGACCATTGCGGCGCAACCAAGCCAGCACCGGCGAGTCCGATGCGGCCATCAAGCCCTGCGCGCATTGGAGCCCGTAGCTTGCGACCAGCCGCCCGTACATCGCTGCCGTGTAGCCGCCACCCGAGACACTGGAGAGGTAGTCCAACCGCCCCAGCAAGCCCTGGCTGGCCAGTGTTTGCGGGGGTGCGTCGCTGGCCGGGGCGGCATCGTCTTGGGGGTGCGCCAGGCCACGCATTAACCCCAGCGCAAAGGTGGCGCTGCGAACGCCGCCGCCAGACAGTGCCAGCGCGACGCGGGTCGATTCAAGCTCGCGCGTCGCCTTTGCAGTGGGTGGCCCCACGGGTAGCGACAACACCATGCGCCTGCGGGCTGTAGTTGCGTCCGCTTCAGCTTCGCGCAGCGCGGACAGCGTGTCGGCCAGTTCAGCTTCTTCGCCGCCGGATGGTGTAGATTGGGTCTCGATTTTCGGGGTGCTCATGGCGTTGACCTCCCTGAGTTCTCGACAGTACGTGTTGGAGTCGGCGCTATGCTGCGCCGCCATCGGGCTCGCGTCAATGTGAATATGCACCTTTTCAGCGCATGCTTCAAGCCCGCATAAACTTATGGCTTCCCAAGCGATGAAAGATGATCATGATGAACCCGTTGCCTAATCCAACGTTGAAGAAACTGCTGTGGGGCACAGCCTTTGCCGTGTTCGCCAGCCTCAGCCTGCAAACCGCCCTGGCCCAAACTTTCCCCAGTAAGGCGATCAAAATCGTGGTGCCCAACGCCGCGGGC
>JANNFW010000403.1:0-3414 GCA_031380235.1 Rhodoferax sp.
CACGCAGGACATCGCGCTGGATGCCTACCGCATCGAGTCCGCCAACGTGGAGCGTCAGGCTGCGCTGGCCGCTTCCTACCAGACCGGCTACCGCCTGGCGATGATCTGGGCCGGTGCCGGCGTGCTGTGGATTGCCGCGCGTGCGGAGGTCGCGAGTAGCGCCAACTACCAGCACGCGGCGTGGCAAACCGCCTACCTGGTGATGGCCGCTTCGATGCTGGTCGGGATGGTCACGGTGGCGCTGTCGCCCGAGCCCGCCGCGCGCGTGCTGGCCCCCGCTAAAAACCTGGCGGACTGGCTGCAAGGCGCGCTGATTGAGCCATTTGCAGATTTTCTGCGCCGCTACCAATCCAAGGCCGTGCTGATCCTGGCGTTGATCGCCATCTACCGCATCAGCGATGTGGTGATGGGCATCATGGCCAACCCGTTTTACGTCGATATGGGCTACACCAAAGACGAAGTTGCGGCGGTGACCAAGGTGTTTGGCGTGATCATGACGCTGCTAGGTGCCTTCATCGGCGGTGTGCTGTCGATGCGCTTTGGTGTGATGCGCATCCTGATGCTGGGCGCTGCGTTGAGCGCCGCCACCAACTTGCTGTTTGCCTGGCTCGCCTCGCACGGGCATGACGTGACGGCGCTGGTCTGGGTCATATCGGCGGACAACCTGTCCAGCGGCATCGCGTCAGCGGCATTCATCGCCTATTTGTCGGGGCTGACCAATGTCAGTTACTCCGCCACGCAATACGCGCTGTTCAGCTCCATGATGCTGCTGCTGCCCAAGTTCCTCGCAGGCTACTCCGGTAAATTTGTGGATGCGTATGGCTACATCAGTTTTTTCAACGCGACGGCCCTGCTGGGCGTGCCTGCGCTGCTGCTGGTGTGGTGGGCCGCCCGCAAAGTGGATTGACTGTTGATTGACGATCAGCACAATTTCGCGACAATTTGAGCCAGACCCATCTCACTAAGGAAATGCCATGAAATTTTTTCGTTTGACCACCGTCACCAGCGTGCTGTTTTGCGCATTCAACGCCAATGCGCAAACCATGAAACCCGGCCTGTGGGAGATCACCCAAAAAATGAAATCGGGCTCGGCCGAGATGAACAATGCCATGGCCGCCATGCAAGATCAAATGGCGAAGATGACACCGCAGCAGCGCAAACAAATGCAGGATATGATGGCCAAGCAGGGTGTCAATATTGATTTGGGAGCGGGTGGCGGAGCAGCCAAACCGGGTGAAGTGACCCTCAAGATGTGCATGACCCGGGAGATGATTGACCAGAATCAGACGGCCCCACAGCAACCCGGCTGCACCCACACCCAGTCGCCGCGGGTCGGCAACACCTGGAAGATGTCATTCATCTGCACCAAGCCACCCAGCAGCGGCGAGGGCCAAGCCACGATGATCAGCCCAGATGCTTACACCATGAAGATGACGATTAATTCCAGCGCCACCGGCAAACCCGAGCGGATGGACATGGAAGGCGCAGGCAAGTGGCTAGGCGCGAGCTGCGGTGACGTGAAGCCGTTTACCTTGCCCAAGAAGTAGCTGCCGCATTTGTTTTGTACTCGTCTCAATCAGTCCCCCAACCATGTCTTTAACCAGCTCAACACTGCAACCTCGCCGATGGGCTCAATTCTCCAGTTTGCGGGGCATGCGCGTCTTCATTACAGGTGGTGGCTCAGGCCTTGGCGCGGCGATGGTGGAGGCCTTTGCCGAGCAAGGCGCACAGGTCGCGTTTGTCGATTTCGCGCAAGCGGACAGCGAAGCGCTGGTGCAAAAAATCACAGCGGCTGGCCACATCAAACCCTGGTGGCGGCTGTGTGATGTGCGCGATGTGGCCGCGCTACAGGCGGCGATGCAGGCAGCCATCGCCGAGGTCGGCGACTTCTTCACCCTCGTCAACAATGTGGCGCGCGATGACCGTCATACATTGGAGGCCGTCACACCCGACTATTGGGAAGAGCGCATGGCCGTCAACCAGCGCCCCGCGTTCTTCGCGATTCAGGCGCTGGTGCCGGGCATGAAGCGCCTGGGCGGCGGCTCAATCATCAATTTTGGCTCGACCGGCTGGCAGACCAAGGGCAGCGAGTTTCCGCTGTATGCGATTGCCAAAGCGTCGGTCAACGGCCTGACGCGCGGGCTTGCGGGGAGCCTCGGGCCCCATCGCATCCGCGTCAACACCATCTCGCCCGGCTGGGTCATGACCGAGCGCCAAATCAAGCTCTGGCTCAACGCCGAGGGCGAGGCCGCGATCCAACGCAATCAGTGCCTGCCCGACAAACTGCAAGCGAGCGACGTGGCACGCATGGCGCTTTTTCTGGCATCCGACGATGGTGCCATGTGCACGGCACAGGAGTTCAAGGTGGATGCGGGCTGGAACTGAGGGGCTTGCACTCGTGCCACAACACCAGACAGCGGTAACCAGACGGCGGGAGAAGGTGGGTTTTCCGAAACACGAACCATTGAAAATCGACAACCTCAAGAATTGCTGTTTTGCTATATAAAATATAGCTTGTTATGTAATTTATACGAGAGCAAAGAGTGTATTTGATTCAAAAAAACAAAGAAATCGTTTACAAGTCGTCAAAATTAACTCAAAGGTTAATTTATCCTCGTTTTTAGTGCACAAGGCCTCTTGGCTCGAAACCCGCGCGACACGCAGAATTTGCGCAGACCGCATAATTGCAGAACCCGTAAATTAGCCTCGCAACACAACCATGCCTGTCAGCAAAGTCGCTCTCAAAACCTCTTCAGGCACGAAAGTCTCTCGCGCTGTCAAGGGGAGCGAAGTGGCCGTCGAAGTCGCGCCTGTACCAAAGCGCCAGCGTCTTGCGCCCGAGGAGCGCGCCGGTCAGATTCTGGATTTCGCAGCTCAGTTGATCTTGAAGGAGGGCTTCACCGAGGTCTCCATGGAGCGTCTGGGCCGCGAGGCGGGTATCAGCAAAGCGCTGATCTACAACTACTTTCCCAACCGCACCGAACTGTTGCGTGCCTTGCTTGAGCGTGAGATTGATGTGCTCCACAAACGCCAGATCGGCCAAGTACGGGCTGCCAAAGACTTCCGCGATCTGGTGCAGCGCACAACACGGATCTACATTGAACAGGTCAAACAGCGTGGCCCGCTGTTGCAGCGACTTTGGGCTGAGCCCGCCGTGGCGCGAACCGTGGCGGACAAAAACCTCAATCGTCACAATGAGGCGATGGGCTACTTTGCGCGGCGGGTGAGCAAAGAGTATGGCTTGCCCAAAGACGTGGCGATGTCCGCAGTCGACATGCAGATGGCAATGACCGAAGCGGCTGCGCAGCATTTGCCGCGTTCAAAAGGTGATGTCGATTTCGCAACCGACATCTGCGTCACGCTGATCCTGAGCGGCCTTGAAGGGTTGGCGCGCGCCCACCGCAAGCAAGCAGC
>JANNFW010000459.1:0-9437 GCA_031380235.1 Rhodoferax sp.
ATTGAAACGCACGTCAAAAGCGGCGCAGAGATGGTGCTCTATTCTGTGAACGCCATAAGCGGGTCAACAGAGAGCCAGGGCGAGGTCACCGTTCGCCTGCAAAACAGCGGTCGCGTGGTTAACGGTGTGGGGGCAGACCCTGACATCGTTGTCGCCTCAGCCAAGGCTTATCTGAGTGCCCTCAACAAGTTACACAGCAAAGCTGACCGAGTGGCTGCGCAAGGATAGGGTTTACCCCTTATTTGAAGGTATTTGATGAGATAGTTCACGCAAGTGCTTGATCTGATGTAACAAACCTGGATAAACTGGCGATGTCGTGTGAAAATGCGATTTGTCGAGTCTCTTCCTTTGGCTTCACGCTACCGTTATGTTGCATCAGGAAACACTTTGAAACTCTTAACTACCTCTCTACTTTCTGCGCTGTCTGCCTCGGTGCTCGGGCTGGCATTGTTGCTGGGAGCGGGTTTTGCAGGCACGGCGAATGCAGCGCAAAAGAGCAACAGCAGTATCAAGCCTGTGGCGTACACACGTATCGCTGAAACGCCGCAAAAGCGCAAAGTTTCCAAGTCGGTGACGGTGGCCAAACGCAAGTCGGCCAAAGCGAGTCGCCCGGTGGTGATCATCCCCGCCAAGCCCTCATTCGGCGAAGTGGCGGGCCTGCACGGCGCTGCGGATGCGCTCGATCTGAAGTCCAGTGTGGCACTGGTGATCGACCAGGACACGCGCGAAGTGCTGTTCAGCAAAAACGAGCAGGCGATACTGCCGATTGCATCGCTCACCAAGTTGATGACGGGGCTGGTTATCAGCGAAGCGAAATTGCCAACCGATGAGGTCATCATGATTTCGCAAGCGGATGTTGATACCGAAAAGGGCAGCCGCTCGCGCCTGCGTGTGGGCACTGAGCTGAGTCGGGGCGAGCTGATGCACCTCGCGTTGATGTCCAGCGAGAACCGCGCCGCGCACGCACTGGGGCGCACTTTCCCGGGGGGCATGGCAGCTTTTGTGCGCTCGATGAACAGCAAAGCGCAAATGTTAGGCATGAAGGACACCAAGTATGTCGAGCCCACCGGCCTGTCCAGCAACAACCAGTCCAGCGCTCGCGATTTGGCACTGCTGGTTAATGTGGCGCACTCCGACAAGATGCTGCGGGAGTTTTCAACCTCACCAGGCTACGAGATCGCCGTAGGTGACCGCACCCTGCAGTTCAACAACACCAACCGCCTCATCAAAAACCCGACCTGGGACATTGGCCTGCAAAAAACCGGCTACATCTCCGAAGCCGGCCAATGTTTGGTGATGCAAACCAAGGTGGCTGGGCGCAAGCTGATCATGGTTTTCTTGGATTCAGCGGGCAAACTCAGTCGCCTGGGTGATGCCGAGCGCGTCCGCCGCTGGCTGGAGGCTGGCCCCGAGCTTAAATTGGAGCCTCGGAGTGTGTCGACAGTCGCCCTGCCCAAGGCAAGCTAAAGCTAGCTGACGATGCGGGAGTCCAGCCACGATTTGACGCTGGCATTGAACTCTGCCGGTTTGTGCATCATCACCCAATGCCCCGTGGCAAATTCTTCCACCCGGTTGCCGGGAATTTGAGCCACCTTCTCCAGCCATTGCGGTGAATGGAACATGAAGGGCTTCTTCGCGCCATAAACGTAGAGCAGCGGCCAGTGCGGCTTGACGCGAGCGGTGCCCCCGAGCCCGCCGCTCTGGCCCAACCAAGCCATGGCGTAGGGGTAGTTCATCTGCCAGCCCATGTTGGCAAGCGACGTGCGACAGCCGATAGTGTGTGCCATCCAGCGCGTCATGCGATCTGCCAAGCCAGTGCTAACGTGACTGCCTATTTTCCAAGCAACCGCCAACCAGATTTGATAGGCGAATGCCCCGAGTTTGGCCTTGACGCTCAAGCTGCGCAAATAGTCGCCTGAGTTGTGGTCGCCAATGTCCACAGCGATCACACCCGCCACGCGATTGACGTGACCGCTGGCAAATTCGTAGCCGAACATGCAGCCCCAGTCGTGCAGTAGCAGTGTCACGGGCGCGTGGGGGCTGACGGTTTCAACGATTGAATTGATCAGTGTGGAGATCTTGTCCAACGGCAGCGCAACGGGTGGCTTGGACAGATCAAACCCCGGCAGGGTAAAGCGAACGCAGCGGTATTGATGCTTCAGCGCATCGACCGTGCTGTCCCACAGGCGATGCGTGTCTGGCCAGCCGTGCAACATCAGAATTGTCTGGCTGCCCGTGCCCTCAACAAAAACATCAACACCTTGAACCGTATGGGTTGGAGAAATCACAAAAGGGCCCTCGTAAACTGTGCCAAGATCATGCCATGACTACCGACTGGCTCGTCTCAGAATACCTGCGCGATTTGCACGTCAACCTGCGCCAACATCCACGCGGGCAATCGCACCTAAGCGCGGCCAGCGGTTTGGTGCAACTGGGCTCGCACCTGTATGTGGTGGCGGATGACGAGTTGCACTTGGGCACGCTGGACGCTGTTCCCGCGGGCGGGCCGCCACCGCGAGACCCCAAGCCCGTCGAACTGACCCGGCTGTTTGAAGGTGATTTGCCACAGAACAAAGCTCAGCGAAAAAAGGTCAAACCTGATTTGGAGACACTGGCTGTTTTGCCAAGCCTGCCTGGTTGCCCCTACGGTGCATTGCTCGCGCTGGGCTCGGGCTCCAAACCTGCGCGGCAGACCGGCATGTTGATCGCTTTGGATACCAACGCCATGCTGACGCAGCGTATCGCTTACATTGACTTGACCCAATTTTATGCACCGTTGAGAAAGCTATTTTCCGACCTGAACATCGAAGGTGCCTTCGTCTCAGGCGGCGAGCTGCGCCTGCTTCAGCGCGGCAACAAAAGTGATGCGCGCAATGCCTGCATCCGCTACGACTGGAACCAGATCACACCGTGGCTTGCGGCAAAGTCTGTAACGCCCCCGTCTCCGAAGGATGTTTTTGAAATCAAGTTGGGTGAAATTGAAGGTGTTCCATTCGGGCTAACGGATGGTGCGCCGCTTGCCGATGGGGCCTGGGTATTTTGTGCTGTGGCAGAAAATGCAGCCAACAGCTTTCTGGACGGTGCCTGCGCAGGCAGCGCGGTGGGCGTGGTGAATGCCGATGGAACATTGCGCGCCTTGTGGCGACTTGATGGGGCGCCGAAGGTAGAAGGCATTGCCGTGGCATTACCTACTCATGCCGCTGGCGATGATATTGTGATTAACTTGGTGACCGATGCCGATGACCCCGCCATTGCCTCGCAGTTGCTCAGGGTGCGGCTGCCCGCACGTTTCTGAATCTTAAGTCAGTTGCTTCAAGCCGACTGCTTCAAGTTTACTGTGGGGCGACTTCCATCGTCTTCACCACCAACCAGTGCAGTTCCATGAACACGGGCGAGTCTTCATTGGCCTGATAGTGTTTTTGAGCCCCAAGCCGCGTCACATTGAGCAAGCCAGCATCGGCCAGCGCCGTCAGCTCGCGTTGCACCGCACCGCTGCCCGACTGCGCCAGGGTAATCACCTCCGTGGTGTAAAAGCTTCGACCAGGCGCGCCCATCAACACAGCCAACACGCGCTGGCGCGCTTTGGGGAATAGCGCGTCAGCCAGGCTCGGCGGTGTGGCGGCTTTGTTTGATTTTTTTAATTTGCGTGTGTTTGTACCCATAGTGGGTATATTTTGAACTGAAACGTCAAATTTTGTCAAACTGAAAATCTCCTCGGAGTCGCATAAGCTTGAAGCTTGAGGGTGCGCGCCATGAGACAGAGTTGTGATCGGGAAAAATCAACTTGCAGGTTAGCTTTCATAGAGCTGACATCCCGCTTTAAACGCCGCATTTGGATTGACCTATTGCCCGCATCGCAGTAGGGAGCTTCCGTCCGCTACAAGTTTTGTTGTAATTGTGTCGACTATTACCGCTTTTGTGGGGGCTTGTCGGCATCAACTCTATCAGCGACGGTTAACATCTGGCGATGCATAAACCTCTGCTGTCCGCCCCTAGCTTTGTCTTTTTTTCTGAGTGAGCAGCGGGATGACACTTTATGCACGCACACCCGAAGGTCAGGTCGCCGCCTACAGCACAGACTCTGCCCTGCCGCGCAAACTCAAGTCACTTCTCAAACTGGTCGATGGTAAAACAGATCTTGAAGTGCTGGTGCAAAACCTCCAGGCGTTTGGCGACGTGCGCGGTGTGCTGCAGTCTCTTTATGCGGCGGGCCTGCTGCGGATAACCACGGCTGATGCCAAGCCTGACGCACCCCTTCCGCGCCTGACAGACAGCTTTTTGGGCCGAGATGCAGCGTCCGGCCCCGACACGATGATGATGTCACGGCACAGCACCATGATGGTGGCACCCAATGCCGAGAACCCCATGCGCAAGCAGGCATTGACCCGCGCGGTGGACTTGATGGCAACTTTCGTTTTGACCCACATTCCGGTTGACAGCTTCAGCATTCTGAAAGAGCTTGAGTCTCTGGAATCGCTGGAGCAACTGGGTGCCACGCTGGGCGGCTATGAGCAGGTGATTGCGCATGTGGGGCCGAGCAAAGAGGCGCACCTGCACCAGGTTCGACAAATTCTGCGGGAGTATCTTTGATGTCTGACTTGATGGATGTTGTTTTTGCGGTCACGCCGAAAGGCATGGCGGCGTCACAAAATGCGGCGGCACCGCTGGCCCCGAATCTGAAAACGATTCTCTCAATGGTAGACGGCGTGTGCCCGGTTGCGCAATACGCGCCCTTCCTAACCGCTTTCAAGCCGATCGACGAAAAATTCCAAATTCTGGAAAGCATGGGCTATCTGCGCCGCATGGGCACGGTGTCTAAAGAAGCCGTGTCTCGGTTTGACGCATTTGTGTCGGCGGGAACCCGCACCAGTGGCCTGCCACGCATCGACTCCGAATCCAAAGACTCTGGCTTCTTGCCCATGAGCTGATCGAAAACAATCACTCTGTTGAAAACAAACAATGTCCATCGTCTACCGTAAAACACTCAAAGGCATCGATGAAGTTGCCTTCAAATCCACGGGTTTGCCCATGCGAATGGCCAGCTATCTGCTGGTTGTGGACGGCGAATCCAGCGTAGATCAACTCGCCGCGAGGAACTCGCAGTTGCCTTCACTGGGCATCGTGCTGCAAGGTCTGATGGAGCAGGGTTTTCTGGAGGTGGTCGCCACATCGGCCAATGTGGTGTCTATGACGCCGATGCGCGTGGGCAATGGTGCCAACATGATGTCTTCTCAGCCGAATCCGCCTGTGCAAGCTTACGCAAGTGCGCCCAACGCCATGCTGATGCCAGGCACCAATAGCTTTCCCGAGCTTGAAACCATGAAAGGCAATATGGTGCGCGATGTCAGCTCGTTGTTGGCAAGCGACGCGGGGCCAGTGA
This sequence comes from Rhodoferax sp., assembly GCA_031380235.1. Taxonomy (GTDB): domain Bacteria; phylum Pseudomonadota; class Gammaproteobacteria; order Burkholderiales; family Burkholderiaceae_C; genus JANYCG01. The sequence continues at coordinate 5,381 of JANNFW010000459.1, forward strand.
TCGCAAAAATCCAGGCTTGCCGTACCAAAGACGACTTGTTCGCCACCATGATGGGCATCAAAAAGATTGTCTCAATCTACCTTGACCGTAATGCAGCCGATAAGTTTGCAATGCGCTACCAGTCCCTTTCGAGCTGAATTCACTGGTTCCGCACCAGCGCCCGTTTCCCATTTCCCGTTTCCCGTTTCCCACAATTTTTTATCCTTTGGAGTTTTTATGGATTTTGACTTGATCATGGCCACCCAGTTTTCATTTTTGGTGGCTTTCTTGGGCATGATGGGGGGTGCTTACTACTTCGCACTCATCAAAAGCACGTTGCCGCTGGAGCACCAAAGCAATGCGGTGACTTCGTCGGTGTATTGCTTGATGGCCGCCGTGATGTACGCGTTCATCAATTACAAATACGGCATTGGCACGGATACGCTGGCGAATGGCGACTACCCCACCGTGCTGCGTTACATCGACTGGCTCGTGACCACGCCGCTGATCGTCAACAAATTCCCCGAAATGATCGGCGGCGACGACGCCCCCGCTGTCGCGCTCCTGGTGATCGTGGCTGACGTGATGATGGTTCTGTTTGGTTTTGCCGGGGAGACCTCGATTAACGCCGCCAAGGGTTCTACCGCCATCGGCTGGGCGATGTTTGGCGTGGGTTGCCTGGCGTGGCTATTCATCATCTTTATCTTGTACACGGCGGTTACCAATGCCGCAGCCAACAAGCTGGCCCCGGTGCGCAAGGGTCTGAGCCGCCTCAAGATGTTCATCGTGCTGGGCTGGGCAATTTACCCGCTGGGCTTCCTGATCACGCTGATCTCCAACTCGCCTGACATGCGCGTGAGCCGCGAGCTGATTTACAACTTCGCCGACCTGTTCAATAAAGTCGGCTTCGGCATGCTGGCGATTTACACTATTCGCCAAGTGGTGCGTGAAACCAAGCTGCGTGAGGCGATGGCCCAACTCTAAAGTTGAGCGACCCCAGGGGCAGCGGCAAACGTTACAGTCTGCCCATGAAGAGCCCTTGGGACATCATCATCGTAGGCGGTGGCCTGAGCGGCTTGGCTTTGGCGGTGGAGCTTGCCCAGCCCCAGTTCAGCCATCTCAGAATTCTCGTGCTGGAGCGGCGCAAGCAGTTTCGCCGTGATCGAACCTGGAGCTATTGGGCAACGATCCCGCACCGCTTCTCGCATCTGGAGCGCCATCGCTGGCACCAATGGCGGGTGAGTCACAACGGGCAGGCAGCGCTGCACCAGTCAGAGCGTCCGTATTGCAGCATTGATGCGGATGTCTTCTACAACCACGCACTGAAAGTCATTACGGCCAGCAGCAACGTGCAGTTGAGGCTTGGTGTCGACGTACTGGGACTGAAGGATGGCTGGCCGGTTGAAGTGCAGTTGACTGGCGCTGAATCGCTCCATGCCCATTGGGTCATGGAGGCGCGACCGCCCGTGTCAAACGCCACAGGTTTTCTGGCGCAGCACTTTGAAGGCTGGGAGCTGGAGTCCGATCAAGACTGCTTTGATGCCAGTACGGTCGAGCTGATGGACTTTCAGCCCGCAGAATCTGGTTTGCACTTCTTTTACGTACTGCCCTACTCGGCCCGATGCGCGTTGGTCGAGACCACCTGGATATCTCGCTGGTCAGGCCCATCAGACTACGCCAGCCAGCTAACAAGCTACCTTGCGCGACGGTGGCCTGGCGTGAACTTCAAAACCGTTTACCAGGAACGCGGCGTACTTAATTTGCAGACACCTGCGCCACATTCACGCGCACGTGTCGTGCCTCTGGGTCGCAACGCGGGAACTTTGCGGCCCTCCACCGGATTTGCTTTTTTGAACACCGTGGCTGACGCCCGCGCAATGGCAAACGCCATTGACAGAAGCGATCTGGCGCGTCGCGAGACGGTACTTCCGGTGTTCAAAACGGCGCAGATTGATCACTGGATGGACAAAGTTTTCCTACAGGCGCTCGAATCAAATCCGCAAAGCGCACCGGGCTACTTCATGGCCATGTTCAAGGGCGTGGAGCCGATTGCGTTGACCAATTTCCTATCTGGCGCTGCAACGCCGCTACAGCGTGCGAGGTTGATCAAGAGTCTGCCCAAAATCGAGTTTCTGCAAGCCGCCTGGCAGACCGTTCTGAAATGAGCGCGTCAAGCCCTTCAACCGCATTCAAACGCCTGTTCGCTTGGGCACTGGCGCTCGCAGCGACCATCGCCACCGTATGGCTGGACCGCGCGTCAGTCGCCGCTGGCCCCATCGTTTTGCTCCTGCTGAGCGGCACCATCGGCGTGTTTCACGGTGCGCTGGATGGCTCCATCCTGCTGCGCCAGTTCCAGCCTATGGCGCGGGCTTTGGGCTGGGGCGTGGCCTATCTTGTCGCGGTCGTGGTGCTGGGTATCAGCTTGCTTCCGTATCCAGAATTCACGCTCTTGCTGCTGCTGTCAATTTCAATTTGGCACTTTGGCGAGCTGTATGGCCGGGCGCTGCCCCAGCGGCAGGGTGCAGCGTTAGCGACTCGGTTAGTCGCAGGCGGTGCCCCGGTCATGGTGCCCGCATTGACCTCGGCAACCCAGCTCACTGCGCTTTCACAGGCCTGGGCCAGCCCGCACCAGCCGTGGCTGATGCGGGGTTGGGAAGGCATGGCCTGGGCGTGGCTGGCTCTGCTTGCGGGCTGCGCGATTTGGTGCGCAATAGCCTGCTTGCGCCTCCCGCGCTGGCTGGTGGGAGAGCTGGCCCTGGTAGCCGTGTTGAATTTACTGCTCACACCCGCCATGGCCTTCGCCATTTACTTTGGGCTGTATCACGCATTGGGCCATGTTTGGCGGGTACTCCGGGCTGTGACGGCCTTCGACAAAGCAGCGTTTCGCACAATTGCGCTCATCCTGGTTTTAACGGTTTTGCTGTCAGCCGGGCTGTTGGGCTTGATGGCCTCCAGCGTGCAAGTCACGCTTGCCGCAGCGCCAGAGTCTTACCTGTCCCTGCTGGTACATTGGCTGATCGTCGGCCTAACGGCGTTGACGGTACCCCATCTGATTTTGATCAGCTACAGCGCAGAGATGCTGACGGGCAAAATAACGTCTAAACCTGACAAACACCCATCCAACTGAGGAGACTTCAACATGCACATCGTGATCACCGGCGGCGCAGGATTTCTGGGCGTGCGCCTGGCGCGTACCCTTCTCGCCCAAGATGGATTGAAGGGCGGTTTGAGCCTTGCAGGAGGCGCCGCCAGGCCCATTCAGCAAATCGCACTGGTCGACCGCGCCGTACCTCCCGCTGATCTGTTGGCCGACCCGCGCGTGACTGCCATTACCGGCGACCTGAATGCATTGCTCGAACCTAACTCAGACGCGACACCCGTTGTTGTCGCCAGTACGTCCGTCATCTTCCATCTCGCCGCTGCTGTCAGCGGCGAATGCGAGGCGGATTTTGACCTGGGTATGCGCAGCAACTTCGCTGCCACGCTCGCTCTCTTGGACGCCTGTCGCGCCCTGAAAACTCAGCCTATGCTGGTGTTTGCCAGCTCACTGGCAGTATTTGGCGATTCGCCCGAGCAGCCAGCACCCAAGGTCATCGAAGACATGACGTTGCCCACGCCCCAAACCAGCTACGGGATACAAAAATTCATTGGCGAGCAGTTGGTGGCCGACTACACGCGCAAAGGCTTCGTGCGCGGGCGTAACGTGCGCTTGATGACAGTCAGCGTGCGCCCTGGCAAGCCCAACGGCGCCGCCTCCAGCTTCTTCAGCGGCATGATTCGCGAGCCGCTGTCTGGCGTGAAAGGTGCCTGCCCCGTTTCACCGGATACCGAGGTGGCCCTGTCGTCGCCCGCCGTGACCATCGCGGGCATCATCCGCGCGGCAGAAACATCGGACGCCGCCTGGGGGCCACGCACCGCCCTCAACCTGCCCGCCATTACCGCCACCACGGGTGAGATGGCTGCTGCGTTGGAGCGAGTTGCTGGCCCGGCAGCCACTGCACTGATCGATTGGACACCTGATGCGAACATCCGAAAAATTGTCAAGACCTGGCCCGCCCGTATCAACGCAGTTCGCGCG
>JANNFW010000482.1:0-3192 GCA_031380235.1 Rhodoferax sp.
GCTGAGAGCCTGATTCTGACCAACAGCGCACCCGCCGGTGCGACCGAAGAAGAAGCCGAAGAAGCTGCGGAAGCCGCCTTGAGCACGGTAGACAGCGAATTTGGCCGCACCACCGACCCGGTTTGCATGTACATGCGCGAGATGGGCACGGTCGAACTGCTGACGCGCGAAGGCGAGATCGAAATCGCCAAGCGAATCGAAGGCGGCCTGATGGCGATGATGGAGGCCATCTCCGCCTCACCCGCCACGATTGCCGAGATCCTTCGCCTGGGCGAGGACATCCGCGAGGGGAAGGTGGTGATCACCACCATCGTCGACGGTTTCTCTAACCCGAACGAGGCCGATGACTATGTCGCCGAGGAAGACTTCGACGAGTTCGATGCCGAAGACGACGACGACGGCAAGGGCGGCTCCAAGGCGCTGACCAAGAAGCTCGAAGAGCTGAAAAAGGAAGCCTTGAGCCGTTACGACAACCTGCGCGACCTGTTCGAGAAGGTTCACAAAATCTACGACAAAGAGGGCTATGGCACGCCGCATTACGTGACCGCGCAGCGCGCTTTGTCAGACGAGCTGATGTCCATCCGCTTCACCGCGAAAGCGATTGAAAAGCTGTGCGACATGGTGCGTGCGCAGGTCGACGACATCCGCAAGAAAGAGCGTGAACTGCGCCGCATCATTGTGGACAAATGCGGTTACCCACAAGAGAACTTCATTGCCGACTTCAGTGGCCGCGACAAAAACGGCAACAAGGTGCCCAGCCAACTGCTCAACCTGAAATGGATTGAAAAGCAGGCCGCAGCGGGCAAGCCGTGGAGCGCCATCATGGGCCGCAACATTCCGCCTGTGCAGGATTTGCAGCAAAAGCTGACCGACCTGCAATCGCGCGTGGTGGTGCCGCTGGACCAGCTCAAAGACATCAACAAACGCATGAACGAAGGGGAGTATTCATCACGCGCGGCAAAGAAGGAAATGATCGAGGCCAACCTGCGCCTGGTGATTTCCATCGCCAAAAAATACACCAACCGTGGTTTGCAGTTTCTCGATTTGATTCAGGAAGGCAATATCGGCCTGATGAAAGCGGTGGATAAATTTGAATACCGCCGTGGCTATAAGTTCTCGACCTATGCCACGTGGTGGATTCGCCAAGCGATCACGCGCAGCATCGCGGATCAAGCCCGCACGATTCGCATCCCCGTGCACATGATCGAAACCATCAACAAGATGAATCGCATCAGCCGCCAGCACTTGCAGGAGTTTGGCTTTGAGCCGGATGCTTCGGTGTTGGCCGAGCGCATGGAAATCCCGGAAGACAAGATTCGCAAGATCATGAAGATCGCCAAAGAGCCGATCTCGATGGAGACGCCGATTGGGGATGATGACGACTCGCATTTGGGCGACTTCATCGAAGACGGTGCCAACACGGCGCCGATGGAAGCGGCGATGCAGGCGGGCCTGCGCGATGTCGTCAAAGACATTCTGGACAGCCTGACCCCGCGCGAAGCCAAAGTGCTGCGCATGCGCTTCGGCATTGAGATGACCAGTGACCACACGCTGGAAGAAGTCGGCAAACAGTTTGACGTGACGCGCGAGCGCATTCGCCAGATTGAAGCCAAGGCGCTGCGCAAGTTGAAGCACCCAAGCCGCTCGGACAAGCTGCGCAGTTTTACCGACACGCTGTAAGCTTCAGCAGCGACCACGCGGCTTCATGCCCTTCTCAACCCTCGGCCTGTCGCCCGCGCTGGTGCGGGCCGCCAACGCGCTGGGGTACGTGGAGCCGACACCCATTCAGGTACAGGCCATCCCGACGATTCTGAAGGGCGGCGATGTGCTGGGCCTGGCGCAAACGGGGTCGGGCAAGACCGCAGCGTTTTGCCTGCCGCTGCTTCAGAGCCTGCAAGGCCCGCAAGCTTCAAACAATCCACGCAGCCGCTCGTCCATCAAGACCTTGATCCTCGTGCCCACGCGCGAGCTGGCAGCGCAGGTGGGCGAGGCGATTCACGGCATCTCGCAGCATTTGCCCGTGGCGGTCAAAACCACCGTGGTGTTTGGCGGTGTGTCGATCAACCCGCAGATGATGGGCTTGCGCGGCGGTGCCGATATCGTCGTGGCGACACCAGGGCGTTTGCTGGATTTGATTGATCAAAACGCCTTGACGCTGGCAAACGCCACCACGCTGGTTCTGGACGAGGCGGACCGCCTGCTGGATTTGGGTTTCTCCGAAGAGTTGACGCGCATCATCTCGCTACTGCCCGCGCAACGTCAAAGCCTGTTTTTCTCCGCCACGTTCGAGCCCTCAGTCCAAGCGCTGGCCGATGCCTTGCTGCGCAACCCAACCCGAATCGAGGTTGCAGCCACGCCGCAGACCATCCCAAAAATTGCGCAGCGCGCGATCGAAGTAGATCCCAGGCACCGTACTCAGTTGCTGCGTCATTTGATTCAGCACCACCAGTGGCCGCGCGTGCTGGTCTTCGTCGCCACCAAACACGCCGCCGAAATCGTGGCGGACAAACTGCGCAAGGCCAATATCTGGGCTGAGCCTTTTCACGGCACCCTGAGCCAGGGCAAGCGGACTCAGGTTCTCCATGACTTCAAACGCAGCGGGTTAGATGGCGTGAAGGGCGTTCAAGTCGTTGTTGCCACCGACCTCGCCGCGCGCGGCATCGACATTGCCGAGCTGCCCGTGGTCGTCAACTACGACCTGCCCCGCGCCAGCACTGACTACGTACATCGCATCGGCCGCACCGCCCGCGCGGGCGAGAGTGGCATCGCGGTGAGTTTTATCAGTCGCGACACAGCCGCACACTTTGCGTTGATTGAAAAGCGCTTTGGCTTGAGCCTCATTCGTGAGCAGATTGTGGGGTTTGAGCCTGTTGCGGTTGATGCGCTTGACGTGTCTCCAGTCATCGGTGTGGATGCGCCCCGTAACGCTGCGAGTGAGCCCGGTACCGGTGGCATAAAAGGCAAACGTCCGAGCAAAAAGGACAAGCTGCGGGCGGGCCGATGAGGCAGGGGTGGGTAGCTACGCGAATGTCACCCGCGCGGCCTGCGGCCAGTCGCTCCTTCTTTACTTCGCTTCGCCACCCACCCCAACCTCATCGGCAACGAGAGTGGTTAATGAAATTCAACGGTCAAACACCCACTGCGCTAACAGGATCAGGTCGATGGCGCACTCAACGCAGCGGGGTAAAGGAG
>JANNFW010000498.1:0-9310 GCA_031380235.1 Rhodoferax sp.
CAGCAGTTGATCCACGATCATCACCTTGCAGTGGTACATGGTAGGCTGATATTCAGCAATGGTGACACCGCCCGACAGCAACTCACCCCACATCGCGCGCGACGCACTGCGAACGGTATCGCTGTCGATATGCTCGCCCGGCACAATGATTCGCACCTTCACGCCACGCTTGACGGCCTCAACCAAGGTACGAAGCATCAGCCCATCGGGCACAAAATACGAGGCTGACAGATCAATCGAGCGCGTGGCAGCCGTGATGGCCAGCAGGTACATCAGTTGCATGCTCTCACTGCCACCCGTGGGTGAGCTGCTGAACATTTGCGCGGCGTGCGTGCCCACCGGCGCAATCAGGGGGAAGTAGCTCGGCCCGTGCAGCACATCGCCCGTGGCCTTGATCCAGTTGTCCAGAAAGACCGATTGCATCTGGGCCACGACTGGGCCTTCCACCTGAAAATGTGTGTCGCGCCAGTGCTCGGGGCTCTGCGCACTGCCAGTCCAGTGCGGAGCGATCCCCACGCCACCGGTGAAGGCGGTGCGGCCATCCGTCACCAGAATCTTGCGATGGGTGCGGTTGTTAAATCTTCCCAAATGAGACCAGTGCGGCGGGTGGAACTTGCGAATCTGCACGCCTGCCTCCAGCATACCGGTCATGAGGCTTTCATCCATTTTGGCGCTGCCTACCCAATCGAGAAGCACATGGACTTTGACGCCGCTTCGCGCTCGCTCGGACAAGGCATCCGCAAACTCGCGGCCAATGTCGCCTGACCAGTAGATGTAGCTCTCAAACGTGATGGTGGCCTGCGCACTGCGGATCGCTTTGAGCATCGGCGGGAAGATCTGGTCACCGTTTTTCAACACCTGAATGCGGTTGCCACCCAACATCGCAGGCCCCAGCAAGGCACCCAGTTCGTGCGCAAAAAGTGGGTTTTCGATGGCGTTTACTCGGGTGATGCGCCGCTCAATCTTCTTTTCTCCGCCCATGAAGTTGACCACCAGCAGCACCAGCGCCACCGTCGCGACAGCGGTACCCGTGACAAGCACGGCCCGGTTCATTGTTTTGAGGCTCATGGGATGGGACGCAGCTCGCAGTCTTCTAGGCGATCAACTCTCGGGCGCTGTGGCGGTGCATGCCCACGGCCTTGATGAACGGCGCGAGCGCCTGTTTGACATCCTCAAACATCAGCACACCCGCATCGGTGCTGCCATCGGGCAATTTTGCGCGTACCCCCTGCGTTTCGAACAGGCTGCGCGATGCACCCAAGCCCAGCAGCGTCTTGCCATGACGGTATTGGTTTTGGATGAAGTCGCCGACCATCGGTTCGCGGCGCAGCAACTTGACTGCCGCATCGCTGCCGGGCAGCACCATTGCATCGAAGAGGACGGCGGCAGCGTTCTCAAACGATCCATCCGCAGACAGGGCTTTGCCGTTGGCGGCTTTGACCGGGCCAATCCTGAAGCCGACCACCCAGGGCACTGCGCCTGCACCCCGCAAGGCATCGCACAGCGCAGAAACTTCAGCCGCGTCGACACCATCCGCCACCAGGATGGCGATCTTGCGCGTGCGGATACCGCCATCCCCCGGCAGTGCGGTCAACGAGAGTGCGGGAGACTGGGTCACCTCGGGCTTGGTGGGGTTGTCCAGCGCCCTTGGCATCGCTTTGGGCAGTTTTATCCCCAAGCCATCGGCCACCTGCTGCGCAAGATCCGTGGAAACATTGACCAGTGACGACACCATTCGCTCACGAAGGGCAGGCACCGTCAACTTGCTCAGCTCAAAGCGAAAGCCGCCCACAATGTGCGCCTTTTCAACCTCGGTCTGGCTGTTGTAGAACAAGGTTGCCTGGGTGTAGTGGTCGGCAAATTTCTCGGGTTTGCCGCGCACCTTGTCCTCCTGCATCGGCTGGGGGAACGACACGAATCCGGTGGCCGCACCCGCCTGGAACGGACATCCACCGCCGAGCGAATTCGGCTCGTAAGACACCCGCCCGCGATGCACGGTTTGGCGATGCAAGCCGTCTCGCTGGTTGTTGTGAACCGGTGCCAACGGTGCGTTGATCGGAATCTCATGAAAATTCGCGCCACCCAGGCGGGTGATTTGGGTGTCAATGTACGAATGCAGGCGGCCCGCCAACAGGGGGTCGTTGGAAAAGTCAATACCCGGCACCACATGTGCGGCGCAGAAGGCGACCTGCTCAGTTTCGGCAAAGAAGTTGTCGGGGTTGCGGTTCAGCACCATGCGGCCCACGGGTTTCACGGGCACGAGTTCTTCGGGGACGAGCTTGGTGGCATCCAGCACGTCAAAGGAGAATGATTCGGCCTGCTCTTCGGTAAAGATTTGCAGGCCAAGCTCCCACTCGGGGTACTCCCCGGCTTCAATCGCGTCCCACAAATCGCGGCGGTGAAAGTCGTTGTCAGCGCCTTGCAGTTTGGCCGCTTCATCCCACACCAGCGAATGCGTGCCCAGCGCGGGCTTCCAGTGGAACTTGACAAAGTGCGACTCGCCCGCTGCGTTCACCAGCCGAAAGGTGTGCACGCCAAAGCCCTGCATCATGCGCAGGCTGCGCGGAATGGCGCGGTCAGACATGGCCCACATCAGCATGTGGGTGGATTCGGGCATCAGGGAGGCAAAATCCCAAAAAGTGTCGTGGGCCGAACCCGCCTGCGGCATGCCGTTGTGCGGCTCGGGTTTGACCGCGTGCACCAGGTCCGGGAACTTCATCGCGTCTTGAATGAAAAACACCGGAATGTTGTTGCCCACCAGATCCCAATTGCCTTCGTCGGTGTAGAACTTCACAGCAAATCCGCGCACGTCGCGCGCCGTGTCCACCGATCCGCGCTCACCGGCCACGGTTGAGAATCGCACAAACACGGGCGTTACCTTGCCTGCTGCAGCAAAAGGTGCGGCGCGTGTGTACTCGGGCAATGGCGCGTAGCACTCAAAGTAGCCATGCGCCGCCGAGCCGCGCGCGTGCACGATGCGCTCCGGGATGCGCTCGTGGTCAAAGTGGGTGATCTTTTCACGCAGGATGAAGTCTTCGAGCAAACCGGGGCCGCGCAGCCCGGCCTTCAAGGAGTTCTGGTTGTCAGCAATGCGAACACCCTGGTTGGTGGTGAGCACCTGACCCGACGCGTCGGCCCGCACGCGGTCTAACGAAGCGCTGCCAGGATCAATCCCGATCTTGGGTGAGCCGTCGCCGGTCTTGGCAGAGGGGTTGACCTCTGCCAGCGTGCTGGCTGAAACGAGCGTTGAATCCGGCGCAATGTGCGGCCCTTCTGGCGGTTGCGTTGCATTCGCGCGACCGGTTTCCAATGGCTTGATGCGGTTGAACGGCATTGCCGCAGCCAGTGCATGGGCACCCGCTTCCTGAATTTTCTTGGCTTCGGCCGATTTTTTGGAGGCTGTCGCGCTGGCTTCGGCGACGGCGCTGGCGGTTGTCTTTTTGGGCGCTGTTTTGGCTTTTGGAGCCGGTGGTGACTGATTGGATTTAGGTTGGGCCATGGTGATTACTTCTCAAGTAAATGTAATTTCAAACGCATGATTCGATGCATGCCGAGGTGGGCAGCGGCGCACCTGACACCATTTGATTGAGCCTGCTGACGACCGACCCGTCGATCAGAAAACAGGCATGGGGTCTGTAGGATTAGTCCGCATTCACATCTCAATCCTTTCTGATCCTCAACGCGCGCTGTGTGCGCTATCCAACACACCCGAGAGGGGCGCGCGCGTACGCTGCACGGGTACGACCCTCGGCAAACTCAAAGAAAGCGAAGATGATTGAAGTCCCACAAACCCCTGAGGTGAGAAAAGGCCAAGCCCCTGCCCCGCTCGCGCGCAGCGAATTCAGCAACCGCTTTCGGGCGTCTTTTATCGACGCGGCGTTTAGGGCGGAAGACCCTTCCATCTCGCGCCTCGAAGAGATCGCCTGGGGTGCGTACATCGAAGGCCGCAAGGCCCCGTTCACGCAAAAAGCCGGGCCGGGCTATGCCGATCCTGATTACGATTTGTCCACTGAATGGGTGGCGACCAAAGAGCGATTAGATGCCGCTCAATTGCATTGGGCCAAGCCGACGACCCAAAGCCGTGTGCTGCTGATTTGCGGCTCTGCCCGCAATGACGGCACCTGCCCTGGCGAGATGTCCAAAACCTTTCGCATGGTGGGCTGGGCGCGTGAAGTGATCGAGCAAGCGGGTATTGAGGCCGATGTGCTGGACTTGAGCTTGGTGACGTCAGACTATGGGCGCAACATCCACCCCTGCAAAGGCTGCGCGTCCACCGCCATGCCGCTGTGCCATTGGCCTTGCAGTTGCTACCCCAACCACGGCATGAACCAGACCAACGACTGGATGGCTGAAATCTATGAGCGCTGGACGGCGGCGCACGCCGTCATCATCGCAACACCCGTTTACTGGTACCAAAGCCCCAGCCCGCTCAAACTGATGATCGACCGCCTGGTGTGTGGCGACGGCGGCAATGCCGACCCGACTTCCACTGGCGGCAAGAAAGCCGACAAAGCCAAAGCGCTGGAGATGGCGGGGTGGGACTATCCGCAGCACCTGGCCGGGCGTGCCTATGGCGTGATCGTGCATGGCGACGTGGCGGGCATTGAAGGCGCACGCCGATCCCTGTCGGACTGGCTGGACTGGATGGGTTTGATCGACGCGGGCGCGCAGGCGCGGCTGGACCGCTACATCGGCTACTACGAGCCTTATGCCAACAGCCATGACACGCTTGACGCAGACAAGGCCGTTCAGGAAGAAGTGCGAAACGTTGCGAGGTCCGTCGTCAAGGCGGTGACCGAGCTGCGCGCCGGGCGACTCCAGGCCATACAGCCCAACCTGCCACGGCCACGGCCTAAATAGACCTACCGAGATGCAGAAAAGCCATCCGCAATCACTGCGGATGGCTTTCAAGTCGATCTGCTTAAATTACAGATTAGTAGGTGTAGCGAACGCCGATCGTCGCAACGCCAATACGGTCACGATCACCGGCCACGCTGGTAAATCGCAGGTCATGTGCATCGTACTGAAGCACGCCGGACCAGTTGGGCGTGAACATAAACTCCGCACCGATGCCCAGGTTCACCCCGAAGCCGTTGTCGCTGCCTGCGGTGATGCCGGAGCGCGCTGCCGAAGTGACCTCGGTACGGCCGTACGTGGTGCCGACTTTGCCAAGCAGGTTGAACTGTGAACCCAGCGGCAGTTTGCCCACCAGCTTGAGCGTAAAGCCATCCGCACGGGTTTCACCGCCGCCACGGCTGATGCGACCAAAGTCGGTGTAACCCACCTCAACGCCCAAGTTATTGGTGAAGTAGGAGCCCGCAGCCAAGCCGTAGGCGGTGCTGTTGTTGTTCGAGCCAAACAAGCCTGTGCCACTGCCCAGGCGGTAGTCGGTCTGGCCTGCGCTGACGTCAAAGTAAATCTTGGGCACACCCGTCAAGGCAAAAGCGCTGGTGGAGTTGTTGGCACCCACCGCCTGTGCCTGCGCACCTGTCGTTGCGGCCAGCGCAGCGATGGCAATAGCAGTTGCCGTAATGCGGCTCATTGATTTTTTCATGGTCGATCCTTAAATGATGTCAAAAAAATTTCCGGACAGACCGGAAAGCTTCATGGTGATGAAGATGCAATGACTTTAAGATTTAGGAGTAGCTTTGGATGTAGGCAACATCAGGCAAAGTCTGTAGGACAGTGCTGTGTTCGCTTGTTTTCAACATCGATTAACCTGCAGGTTAATTTCTGACAAAAATAGGCTGCACGATCAAATATATTGATAAAAAGAACCTCTAGCTCTCGTATCACATGCATGAATAGCTATACTATTAATATCAACGAGATTGGTGCCATCTATCCACGGCGCAGAACTATCCTGTTCTCTGCTGTGCTGCATCCACATCCAAGCCTCGATCCGGCGACTCAAACACTTGGCGGTTTTCGGTTTCTGCGTCCATCAGCTCTTCAACGATGAGCGTTCCGTAGCGCTGCGCGGTGGTGGCACCCATGGCGTTGGCGATATTGCGAACGCGCTCAATCTGGTCTGCCTCGGGCGCATGCACCACCAGAAAACTGCAACCTTGCTCTGCCAGCGCCCGGTGCGCAAGGATGAGGTTGAGATCCTGGCCCACCGAGGCAAGCGGGCTGGCGGTTTTTACCTGCGTGTCAACCTGGCGGATCATCTCCTGCGGTGTGTAGTCCACCAGGTCAGCGCGCAAAAAGCCTTCTTCGAGCAGCTTGGCGGTAACGGATTGGGCAAGCTGTGCAGATTTCAGCGACAGCAAAACGTGATCGACTGGTTTGAAAACGCCAAATGAGGTGGGCGGGTTGGATTTGTCCATGGTGGGCTCCTTTTGGCTTAAAACACCATCATGCCGACGGGCTCGAAAATGTCTGTGCGGTGGCGCACTTAGGCGTGGATACAGGCGCGGATACGCTGCCGATGCAGGCCATCAATCGGCCGTTTGCTGGCGCTGGTATTCCTCGCGCTTCATCGCCATGTACTCGCCGCGCTCCAGTTCGTGCAACTGACGCGGATACAGCTCGGACGCTGTGAACCAGCTTTGCAGCCGCTTTTCAAGCGCCACCCGAGGCGGCTCGGTGGCGGAGTCGAGATAGCTTTCAATGGCCAGGTAATAGCGCATGGTGTTGCGTTCAATCACGCCGCGCACGCCATCAACATACCGGGGCGCGCCATCGGCCTGCTGCCCAACGCGTGTGAAGCCGACCTTGTTGCGGCCTACCGTCGCAAGGTAAGTCTGCATCGCCAGGCGGGCCGCCAGATTGACCGAATAGGAATAGGTCAGGTGAATGAAGGTTTTCCCGGTCGCCAGAGGTATCGCCCTGAACGCAATCCGGTAGTCGCTGGTGCCCATCGGGCCGTCTAGGGCATTCAGCCGAATGTCGAGGTACTGCGCACTCATCTGTGCCACCGCGTACTTGAACTCAATGCGCGGGGCCGCTTTGAGGCTTTCGGCCGACTTGCTGCCAATGTTGACCTTCAACACGATGCCGCCACGGGCCGCCTGCGCGCGGCAATATTTTGTGTTCATAGGCAGTGACATCAGGTCACACCAACCGTCGGGATTGTTCAGGGCGACGCGCACGTCCGAAAACGGATGGTCAATCTCCGCGTAGATCTCGCCCGAGACCTGCTGCGGCGTCTCCACCGAAGCCAGCACCAGCGGGCGACTGAACTGGTTTCGGGTGAGTTGTTCGCCCAGGGCCAGGTACTTTGCATGCAACTGCGCGCCAGCGTCATCATCGGCCCAAACCAGCCCAGTAAATACATGGACGGCACACAGCAGCAGAACTCTGAACAACATATTTCCAAACATTTGAAATTCCTCGCCGTTTGAACGCAATCTTTGTGCGCCAGTGTTGGGCCTGGGCCGCAATTACACCGTGCGGTGCCGAACAAAGCGGCCAGAAACATCTGAACGCCTTTGCTTTCGCCTATGTGGGCCAACGCACAGAAAAGAAGGTCAGATTTGCTTAAATTTAGCGGCGGTGGGACAGTCATTTGTCCCACTTAAATTGCAATTCACTTAACTTCACTCAACTTACTTCAAGGACGTTTCAACATGAACAAAGACCAAGTCAAAGGCGGGCTCAAAGATATCGCCGGCAAAGTGCAGGAAAAAGCCGGTGACATTGTCGGCAGCAAAGAGCAGCAGGCCAAAGGCATGCAAAAGCAGGTCGAAGGCAAAGCGCAAAAGACCGTCGGCAACGCCAAAGAGGTGGTGAAAGACGCGCGTGACGCGGTGAAGGATGCAAAGCGCTGAACTAGCGGTTTGAACTAGCCGCTTTTACGCAGCTAGTTATTGCACGCGAGCAAACCGCGCCAAGTTGGCGCGGTTCACCCGTGTCTATTTCGCGTCTACTTCAGTTGCTGGCGGCAGAGGCCGGTGCGGCTGGCGGCAGGATGATGGTGGTTCCTGTGCCGGAGCTACCGGTGGCACCCGTGCTACCTGTACTTCCGGTGGCACCGGTGCTGCCGGTCGCACCCGCGGGGCCGGGCACCGGCACTGGCACGGTTGGCGTCACGACAACCGGGGTGCGGTCACAAGCGGCCAAAGAGAAAACGGCAGCCAGGGCCAGCGTTGGAAAAATACGGTTCATGGTGAGTCCTTTAAAAATTAAATAATGTTGCTGCGGATCATTGAGTAATCCGCAAACCCGCCGCCACAACCTCAAACGGCACACGGCAAGCAGCAAGCTTACGAAAATTGCGGCAAGAGTTCTGTGCGGTGGCGCACAGAGGCATCTCACACCGCTTGTCACAATTCGTCATGCACGCATTCAATGACGGTTCCACCCAGGGCGCAGAAAACCAGGCGCTTCGATGGCTGCTGCTGTTTGTTTCGCTCGGGTTTGTCTGGATTTTGCTGCCGTTTTACGGCGCCATCATGTGGGCCATCATCATCGGCCTGATCTTCAAGCCGGTGCACCACCGCCTGCACACCCGCTTTCGAGGCAAAGGCACGGCGGCGGCCTTGCTCACACTGCTGCTGGTGGTGGTGATCGTGATCATTCCGATGGCGTTGATTACGGCCTCGCTGGCCCGCGACACCGCCAATTTCTACCAGCGGATTCAATCGGGCGAAATCAACGCGGCGCGCTACTTTCGGGGCGTTTTTGACGCCCTGCCCGCCTGGCTCACCAGCCTGCTGGATCGCTTCGGTTTGACTGATTTTGACAGCGTGCAAACCCGTTTGGGCGAAGCCTTGGCGCAAGCCAGCCAGTTCATCGCCACCCAGGCGCTGGGCATTGGCATGAACACCTTTGACTTCATCACCGGCCTGTTCATCACGCTGTACCTGGCCTTCTTCATGCTGCGCGATGGCCAATTGCTGGCCCGCACAGTGCGCCATGCGGTACCGATGGCTGTGGCGCATAAAAAGGAGTTGATTGACAAGTTCACCACCGTGATTCGTGCCACGGTCAAGGGCAACCT
Source organism: Rhodoferax sp. (assembly GCA_031380235.1). Classification (GTDB taxonomy): domain Bacteria; phylum Pseudomonadota; class Gammaproteobacteria; order Burkholderiales; family Burkholderiaceae_C; genus JANYCG01. The sequence continues at coordinate 8,945 of JANNFW010000498.1, forward strand.
CATCATTGCCGTCATTCAGGGTGCTTTGGGTGGCCTCGCGTTCTGGTTTTTGGGGGTCAACGGGGCGTTGTTCTGGGCCGTGCTGATGGCCTTTTTGTCACTGCTGCCCGCCGTCGGCGCCGGGCTGGTGTGGGTGCCGGTAGCGGTGTATTTTTTGCTCTCGGGCGCGATCTGGCAAGGTGTCGCGCTCACGCTGTACGGCGTGCTGGTGATCGGCTTGGTCGACAACCTGCTGCGCCCGGCCCTGGTGGGCAAAGAGACCGGCCTGCCCGACTACCTCATCATGATTTCAACCTTGGGCGGCATGGCCGTGTTTGGCATCAACGGTTTTGTGCTCGGCCCCGTGCTGGCGGCGCTTTTCATCGC
>JANNFW010000538.1:0-2283 GCA_031380235.1 Rhodoferax sp.
GTTAAGGGTTCGATCAGCGAGTACTTAGATCAAAGATTTTGCTACTAACTATATAGCTGCTTATGCAATTTATACGAGAGCTCAGGCCGTATTTTATTCAAAATTTCGACGATTTTGCCGTTTTTGAGTCAAAAATTAACCTAAAAGTTAATTTTAATGCAAGTCAAACGTTAATGCAGTGTTGGGCCACCCGGCTGCTCTGCATGCAGCGGCTGGATTCTGAAAAACCCCGTACCTGCCGAGCCCGCGCCAATTTCTTCTTCTGTTGCCTCGCGCACGCCCTGCACGCGCAAGCTCAAGCGCAGCGCGATGCCCGCCAGCGGGTGGTTGCCATCCAGCACGACGTGATCAGGGTAGATTTCGCTCACGGTATACAGCACGTCTTTGGGTGCGGCTGGGTTGCAGCCTGCGGGCAGGGATGCGCCTTCAAACGTCATGCCCGCCTCAGTCTCTTTGGGGAACAGGCTGCGCGGCTCTAAAAACAGGAGCTGGTCGTTGAAGTCGCCAAATGCCTGCTCGGGTTCCAGGTGCAAGTCGAGCTTGGCACCCTTTTCGTGGCCTTGAAGCGCTTCTTCAATCGCCTTGAACAGGTCGTGCCCGCCGATCAAGAATTCGACAGGATCGTCCAGCACATCCAGTTCCTCGCCCAAGGTGTCTTTCAGCGTCCAGGTGAGGGCCACGACGCATTGCGGTGTAATTTCCATACGAGAATTGTCGCAGCTTGAGCACGCTTGCTTCAACTCTGGAAAACTCTCAATGGATATCACCCAACCGCTGACTTTGCTCGGCCACATCAGCCCGCAGACTTTCATGAAGCGCTACTGGCAAAAGAAGCCGCTGCTAATTCGTCAGGCCATCCCCCACTTCAAACCCCTGCTAGATCGCGCTGCGCTGTTCGAACTGGCTTGTGATGATGATGTGGAGTCGCGCCTGGTCGCCCGGGTGCCAGGATCGGCAAAATGGCAGCTCAAGTCGGGTCCCTTCACACGGCGCGCGCTGCCCGCATTGAAGAGGGCAGATTGGACGCTGCTGGTGCAAGGCGTTGATCTGCACCACGATGCGGTGCGCGCGTTGATGGATCAATTCAGGTTTATCCCTGATGCACGGCTGGACGATGTCATGATCAGCTTCGCAACCGAAGGCGGTGGCGTGGGCCCGCACTTTGACAGCTATGACGTGTTCTTGCTGCAAGCCCAGGGCCGCAGGCAGTGGCAAATCAGCGCACAAAAAGACCTGTCGCTGCAAGATAACGTACCGCTGAAAATTCTCGCCAATTTCCAGCCCACGCAAACCTTCGTGCTGGAGCCCGGCGACATGCTTTATCTTCCACCGCGCTATGCGCATGACGGCGTTGCGCTGGATGAATGCATGACTTACTCCATCGGCTTTCGGGCTCCCAAGCGAGGCGAACTCGCGGCGGAACTCTTGCAGCGCTTGGCAGACGATGCGCTGGAAACGGCTGGGGTGGCGTTGTACAAAGATTCCGATCAGCCTGCCGTGGCCAACGCGGCCGAGATTCCGTCGGCGGTGTTCGAGTTTGCGCAAAAGGCGATGCTGCAAGCCGTCAGCGACCCCGCCGTTTTGAAGCGCGCGCTGGGCGAGTATTTGAGCGAGCCCAAGGCCGATGTCTGGTTTGATGAGGCTGACGCATTGAACCCGCTTGGAGCCGTGTCAAAAACCGGGCTGCGGCTGGATCGGCGTACCAAGATGCTGCTGGACGATCAGCACGTCTTCATCAACGGCGAGAGCTTCAAGGCATCAGGCCGCGATGCCTTGTTATTGAAACAATTTGCAAATGCGCGTTTTATCGACTCCCTTCAGTTGACGCGCGCCAGCGTTGGCGCAAAATCCTTGCTTCAAACTTGGCTGGAAGCTGGGTGGATACATGACCATTTGGATACATAGCAGGATGGAACCATGAACGCTGACGATCCTCACAGCACGTACATCAGCTTGCCGCCCGATCCCTTGCCCAGCGGCCGCTTTGAGGGGCGGCTGGCTTTTACCGAGTTGATTCGCCACGCGCTGGCGAGCGCCGCGCACGAGGGTTGGCGCGAACTGATTCTGTGCGATGCAAACTTTGAAGACTGGCCGCTGGGCGAGCGCGCTGTTGTGGAATCGCTACAGTCGTGGTCGAAAACTGGGCGGCGCATGACGCTCTTGGCCACCAGTTTTGACGGCATTGTGCGCCACCAGCCACGCCTGGTCGTTTGGCGACGAACCTGGAGCCACATCATCGAATGCCGCCGCTGCCGCGACGAAGATCCGCTGGACTTCCCCAGC
>JANNFW010000627.1:0-2080 GCA_031380235.1 Rhodoferax sp.
GTCGCCCACCACCAGGGCTTTTTGGCGTATGGGGTCTTGCGTGGTGACCCCGGTGGGGCAGTGGCCCGTGTGGCAAGACTGGGCTTGCAGACAGCCCAGCGCAAACATGAAGCCGCGCGCGCTGTTGCACCAGTCGGCGCCCAGCGCCATCAAGCGGGCAATGTCAAACGCGCTGATGACTTTGCCGGCGCAGCCCACTTTGATGCGATCACGCAGACCCGCGCCGCGCAGTGTGTTGTGCACCAGGCGCAAGCCCTCTTGCAGGGGCACGCCCACGTGATCGGTGAACTCCAGCGGTGCCGCACCCGTGCCGCCTTCCGCCCCATCGACCACGATGAAATCTGGTGTGATGCCCGTGTGCAGCATGGCCTTGACGATGGCAAACCACTCCCATGGGTGACCGATGCACAGCTTGAACCCGGTCGGCTTGCCACCTGACAGCGCACGCAGGCGGGCGATGAACTGCATCATCTCGATGGGGGTGGAAAACTGGCTGTGCGAGGCGGGCGAAAGGCAGTCCACCCCTGCCGCAATGCCACGCGCCTCGGCAATCTCAATGGTGACCTTGGCACCCGGCAGCATGCCACCGTGGCCGGGTTTCGCGCCTTGGCTGAGCTTGAGCTCAATCATCTTCACCTGCGGTTCACGCGCGTTGACGGAAAACTTCTCAGCGTTGAAGCTGCCATCTTCATTGCGGCAGCCAAAGTAGCCCGAGGCCACTTCCCAAATCAAGTCGCCACCATGCACGCGGTGGTATTGAGAGATCGAGCCCTCGCCCGTGTCATGCGCAAAGCCGCCTTGTTTGGCACCGCTGTTCAGCGCCAGGATAGCGTTGGCGCTCAGAGCGCCAAAACTCATGGCGGAGATATTGAAGATGCTCAGCGCATAAGGCTGATTGCAGCCGGGGTTGGGCGATGTGGACGAGCCGCCCACCCACACCCGAAAGTCATGGGTGCCCAATTTTGTCGGGGCCACCGAATGGTTGATCCACTCGTAGCCGACCGCATGCACGTCCAGCTGTGTGCCAAACGGACGCTTGTCCGGCTCGCCCTTGGCGCGCTGGTACACGAGGGAGCGTTGAGAGCGCGAGAAAGGCGTGGCCTCGCTGTCGCTTTCCAGAAAATACTGGCGCATCTCCGGGCGGATGAATTCCAGCATGTAGCGCATGTGGCCAATCACCGGGTAGTTGCGCAGCACCGAGCGCTTGGTCTGCAAAACGTCATATACCCCCACGCCAAAGATCACCAGGAAGACGAAGGCCAGCGGGCCGCCTACACCAAAGCCAATGGCCGTGAACAGGCACAGCAAAAACCCCACGCCAGACAGCACAAATGCGGTGTAGCGAATCGGGAAAAACGAGTCCAGAGTTTTGAGCATGCTTGATTGTCTCCTGAGCCTGAACGATAGCAGCAGTGCAGATCGTTAAACTGCGGGTTTGCATTGATCCGCAATATGGCAGCTGACCCCTCATCCCCTGAAGAAAACGCCTCGGCCATCACTAACCCGGACGAGATGAGCCCTGCCGAGTTTGACGAACTCGAAGACATTCTGGACGATGTGCGCACCCGCTTTGACGATACGCCGCAATGGGAGTTTTGCGAAGGCTTCATGGCGGCGTTGATTTGCTGCCGGCGCTTGATCCCGCCCAGTGAGTACTTTCCGATGCTGCTGGGCACCGACACGACCAACGACGAAGGTCAGGGTGCCTTTGCGGACGAAGCGCAGTTCGCGCGTTTCATGACACTGTGGGTCAAACGCTGGAACCAGATTGCAGAATCGCTGGACACGGACGAAAAGGCGCAGGCGGCGGGGCGTGGTTTCATGCCGCAGGTAATAGACGTGCGTGGCGGCGTTGCTTCGCTGACTCCTGAAGAGAGGGCCGTGCTGCCAGAAGGAGAACCGCCCTCGTTCGCCCAAGTGTGGGCTATCGGTTTCATGTCGTCGGTAGAGAGCTGGCTGGACGACTGGAACCCACCGCGTGACCGAAAGGCGGCGGCTGCGCTGGATGATTCATTGCAGGCCATTCTGGATTTGACGGACGACGATATCGATCCGCCGATTGCCCCACTGGTAAACCATC
>JANNFW010000629.1:0-2064 GCA_031380235.1 Rhodoferax sp.
TTTATCTTTGAAGGTCGGCCAGGTCTGTTGGCAGTGCAATACGACCAGGTTGCCCTCGGCGACGGCGCGCTTGAACTCCACTCGCTTGCCCGGATACTCCGTCGCCATGCGCTCAAAATAATCGATGAAGGCCTGCTTGCCGTCTGCAACGCCGGGGTTGTGCTGCGTGTACGCGTCGCCCGCGTACTGCGCGATTGCGGCGGCGGGCTGGCACTGGTTGAACATGAGGTCGTAAAACGCCATGGCGTTCTGTTTGTTGCGTTCGAGCGCTTCATTCATGATGAAAATGAACCTGTAAGTTAATTTTATTCATTGACGCCTCCAAAACCGTGATTTTATGAACGAAATAGGCCGCTAGCTCTCGAATAACATGCATAACCAGCTATATTTAACATAGTAATACTCACATTGTTACCCATCCTTCCCCACCACGATCCGCGCATGCCGGTCGAAGGTGAAATAGGCCAGCGCCCAGTCGATCATGACGACGATGCGGTTTCTGAAACCGATCAAGAAGAAGACGTGAACGAAGAGCCAGAACAGCCAGGCAGAGAAGCCTGCGAAGCGGGTTTTGCCGATGAGGGGGAAGTCCACATCGGCGATGGCGCTGTTGCGGCCGATGGTGGCGAGGTCGCCGTAGTTGACGTAGCGAAACGGCTCGGTGGGTTGGCGTTCAATGCGGCGCAGGACGTTTGTGGCGGCGACGCGGCCCATCTGTTTCGCACCGGGTGACACGCTGGGCACGGGCGTGGGGGGCGCGCCGGGCACGTGGCTCATGGCAGCGGCCAGGTCGCCGATGACGCTGATTTGCGGAAAGCCGGGCAGCGATAAGTCAGGCTGCACGACGACGCGGCCTGTGCGGTCAAGCGATACACCGCTGGCCTCTGCGACGACCTTGCCGAAGGGCGAGGCCGCAACACCGGCGGCCCACACCACGTTGGATGAGGCGATTCGTTCAGCGATTGAGCGATTCATGATCTCAACGCCGCCGTCGAAGATATTCGTCACCTTGGCATTCAACCGCACCTCGACACCCAGCTTCTCCAACTGCTGCTGCGCGCTGGCGCTCAACACTTGGGGATAGTTAGCCAGCACGCGCGGGCCACCTTCGATCAGCAGGATGCGTGCGTTTTGCGGCTGAATATTGCGAAAGTCTTTGGGCAGCGTGTGGCGGGCCAGCTCGATCATCGTGCCCGCCAGCTCCACGCCGGTCGGGCCGCCGCCGATGACGACGGTGGTGAGCAGTTGTTGGCGCACGGCTGGATCAGCGTCCGCAGGCAATGCCTCAGCCCGCTCGTACGCGAGCAGCATTTTGCGGCGGATGACGAACGCATCCTCCAGCGATTTCAGACCCGGCGCGTGCGCGGCCCAGTCGTCGTGGCCGAAATAGCTGTGGGCGGCCCCTGCTGCGACGATGAGGTGGTCGTACGGCAAGGCTTGGCCGTCGCTCAATGTCACCTTGCTTCCTGTCGCATCAAGCCCAGTGACTTCGGCCATCAGCACCTTGACATTACGCTGCTTGCGAAAGATGCGCCGTATCGGCTCGGCAATAGCGGGCGCTGTCAAACCGGCGGTGGCGACTTGGTACAGCAGCGGTTGAAACAGGTGATGGTTCTGGCGGTCGATGATGGTGATGTCTACATCCGCCTTGCGCAGGGCCCTGGCGGCTTCCAAGCCGCCGAAGCCGCAGCCGATGATGACAATTTTGGGTCGGGTCAAATGAGGTTCCCGTTACTTTTTGAGCAGCTTGCCAATCAACTCCCAATGCGCTTTGTCAACAGGCATGACAGATAGCCGATTGCCGCGCTGCAACAGGCGCATGTCAGCCAACGCATCGATAGCGCGAAGCTCGGGCAGGTTCAGCACGCGGGTTTTGCGCAGGGCTTGCACGTCCAGCAGCAGCCAGCGCGGCTCGGCGGGGTTGGATTTGGCATCGAAGTACGGCGATTTGGGGTCAAACTGCGTCGGGTCGGGCCGCGTGGCGGATGCGATCTGCGCGATGCCAACAATGCCCGGCTCAGCGCAACTGGAGTGGTAGAACAGCACGCCATCCCCCACGCGCAT
>JANNFW010000695.1:0-5183 GCA_031380235.1 Rhodoferax sp.
AGCTGTACAGCCTTGACAATGTTTTGGTAGCCCGTGCAGCGGCACAGGTTGCCCTCGAGCAATTCGCGAATCTCGCCCTCGGTGGCCTTGGGGTGATGCGTGCACAAGTCAACTGCGCTCATCACCATGCCGGTGGTGCAAAAGCCACATTGCAGGCCATGGCATTCTTTGAACGCCGCCTGCATCGGGTGCATGGTGCCATCCGGCTTGGCCAAGCCTTCGATCGTCGAAATGTCTGCGCCGCTGGCTTGCGCTGCCAGGATGTTGCAGGACTTGACTGCGCGCCCGTTCATGATGACCGTGCAAGCACCGCATTGAGCCGTGTCGCAGCCCACGTGGGTGCCAGTGAGCTTGAGGTTTTCGCGCAGGGCTTGCACCAGGAGCGTGTTGGGCGCAACATCCAAGGTACTGGACTTGCCGTTGACTTTCAGTTGAACCTGCATAGGTCGTTTCTCCATCGGAAATAGGGTTGCTGAACGGGGTTACTCAGCCAATGATTATTGGTTTCGAACAAGTCAAAAAGCCTAGGCTAAACCCTTGGTGAAGAATTGTTAAAGTGGCAAATTCTCAAAATGAAACAGACAGTTCATGAGAAGGAGACAAGCATGCTGCAAACACTTACCCGCGTCGCTGAACAGCGCCTTCGCAACATCGACCGCGCACGTCGCGCCGTATTGCACGAAGGGTGCGCTCAGGCGGATGGCCTGTCCGACGCCTGGATCGCGCGCTCGTGGCAGCGCTGCCTGGCCAGCGGTCAGCGGCCTGATCAAACTGTGGTGTTTGACATGGTTCCTGCTCAGGCCCAGCGGCGCAGCGAAGAAGCCAACCACAGCTTGCTGACTGCCGCCCGCCCGGCACTCAAAAAACTGGGCCATGCGATCACTGACACACGTTACTTCGCGATACTGACCAATGCCGAAGGCGTGGTGGTGAACGTAAGCGGCCCGATAGACCGCCGCGACGCGCGCGCATCGGCCATCGCTCGCATTGGGGTTGACTTGTCTGAGCGCTGCGTGGGCACCACCGCCATCAGCGCCGCACTGGCCGAGCTGCAGCCTATCTGGTTGCATCGAGGCGAGCATTTCTTCAATGGCAATGCGGCCTACAGTTGCGCCGGTGCACCGCTGTTTGGGCCAGACGGCCAGTGTGTGGGCATGCTGGATTTGACCGGCATCGAAGTCGATGAGCGCCCCGAGCTCAAACATCTGGTGGCGCAATCAGCCCGCAGCATTGAAAACGCGCTAACCCTCGCCCGCGCCCACAGCTTGCTGGTGCGGCTGAACTGGCCGGGTCACCAGTTGGGCGACGAAAGCGATGGCCTGGTCTGCCTGGATGCTGATGGCTGGGTGACAGGTGCCAACCAGACGGCGCGCCAAATGGTTTCCAGTTTGAGCGATGCCAGTCGAACTGGGGGCAATGATGGCAGCGGCGGCAGCGGCGTTGCGCCTGTGCACAGCAGTGAACTGTTTGCCATGCCGTTCGAGATGCTTTTCGATTCCGCCGGGCGCGATGCCTACGGCGAGCCTGCGCCCATGGATGTGCCACTGTGGTCGGGCCTGCGCCTCAACGCCATCTCGCAAACCAAGGTTCAGCGCGCCAACACCGCCGCGCCCTCGCAATGGGGTGCCCTGGGCGGGGACAACCACAGCCTGCGCGATGTGGAGATCGCGCTGATCCGCAAAGCCGTGTCGCAAGCCAAAGGCAACGTGATGCAAGCCGCGCGCGAGCTGGGCATCAGCCGTGCAACGGTGTACCGCAAATTGGGTCACAAGAAGATCAATAATTAACTTATAGGTTAATTATTGGCAAAGAAAGACAAAATTTGTCATTTTTATTGATGAAATAGCACCTTGGCTCTCGTAGATATTGCATGAGAAGCTATATCTATAATAGCAATATTGATCGACCAACTCTTCGACGACCCGACGAAAATTTGGCGCTACCATCCGAGCAATGCGTTTACGGATTTTCATTTTTTTGGGCTTGATTTTTAGATCGGTTTTGCCTGCCGTCACCGGCTTGGCGATGGCATGGAGCGTCAGCGCACACGCCGCAACAGTTCACATTGCGGTTGCTGCCAATTTCGCCACACCGCTGAAAGTCATCGCTGCGGAGTTCGAGCGCGCAACGGGGCACACGGTGCTGACATCCTCCGCTTCGACCGGAAAGCTGTATTCACAAATCACCAATGCCGCGCCGTTTGACGTGTTGCTGGCGGCTGATGACGAAACCCCCGCGCGCCTGCAAACCGATGGGATGGCGGTGGCCAACAGCCGCTTCACCTACGCCGTGGGACGATTGGCGCTCTGGTCGGCGGATGCTGCCTTGGTCGATACAAAGGGCGAGGTGCTGAAATCGGGCAAATTCACGCGGCTGGCGCTGGCCTCACCCAAGGCGGCACCTTACGGCGTTGCCGCGATTGAGACCTTGCGCAAGCTTAATTTAATGAATGCGCTGGAGCCGAAATTTGTCACCGGAGAGAGCATCGCGCAGGCCTATAGCTTTGTCGCCAGTGGCAATGTGCCGCTGGGGTTTGTGGCGCTGTCGCAGGTGATGGAGAACGGCCAGTTGAAGTCGGGCTCGATGTGGAAAGTGCCGGCCGAGCTGCACGCGCCGCTGAAGCAGGATGCGGTGTTGCTCCTGCGCGCCCGCGACAACGTGGCGGCTATTGCGTTCATGGAATTTCTCAAAACGGACGCATCGCGCGCCACCATCCGCACTTTCGGTTATGAGATCTAAAGAAGGTGGTTGCTGTGGCAGTTGACCCCACGCTCGGTGCCGTCTGGCTCACCATCAAGCTTGCGGGTTTGACCACGCTCATCCTGCTGCTGCTGGGAACACCGCTGGCCTGGTGGCTGGCACGCACGCGCTCATGGGCAAAGAGCACGGTCAACGCCCTGGTGGCCCTGCCCATCGTGCTGCCGCCCACGGTGATTGGTTTTTATCTGCTGGTGACGCTGGGGCCGCGCGGGCCAGTGGGGCAAGCGATGGTGTCGATGGGGCTGGACACCCTGCCCTTCACCTTCGCCGGGCTGGTGGTGGGTTCAGTCATTTATTCACTGCCATTTGTGGTGCAGCCTTTGCAGAACGCGTTTGAAGCGATCGGCGAACGCCCGCTGGAAGTGGCAGCGACTTTGCGGGCCTCTCCGTGGGATACGTTCACCAGTGTCGTGCTGCCGCTGGCCAAGCCAGGCTACGTCACGGCGACAGTGATGGGCTTTACCCACACAGTGGGTGAATTTGGCGTGGTGCTGATGCTGGGCGGCAATATCCCCGACAAAACCCGTGTGGTCTCGGTGCAGATTTACGACCATGTCGAGGCGCTCGAATATGCCCAAGCCCACTGGTTGTCAGCGGGCATGGTGGCGCTTTCGTTTGTGGTGTTGCTGACGCTGCACGTCGTCAACAACCGTGGGCGGCAGCGCGTGATGACCTCCGCATGACAGCGCCCAACACAGGCCTGCAACTGCGCCTGCACATCAAGCGCGACGTATTTACTTTGGAGGTCGATTTGAGATTGCCCGGCAGCGGCGTCACCGCGCTGTTTGGGCCTTCCGGCTCGGGCAAAACGACTTGCCTGCGCGCGATAGCTGGGCTGGAGGCAGGACTGGAACGCGCGACTGCAAACGGCATCAATAACTTTGTAGGCATCAATGGCGAGGTTTGGCAAGACGATACCAACGGCGTGTTCATGCCCACCTATCAGCGCGCGCTGGGTTTTGTGTTTCAGGAAGCTTCGCTGTTCCCGCATTTGAGCGTCGCGCAAAACCTCGCGTTTGGCCAAAGCCGTGTGCCGCATGTGCAGCGGCGCGTGTCGCTGGAGCAGGCGATTGAACTGCTGGGCATTGGCCCGCTGCTGGCACGGTCGCCGCACACCCTGTCTGGCGGCGAACGCCAGCGCGTATCCATCGCCCGTGCGCTCGCCACCAGCCCGCGCCTGTTGCTGATGGACGAGCCGCTGGCCGCGCTGGACGCAAAACGCAAGGCTGAGATTTTTCCGTACCTGGAGACGCTGCACCGCACGCTCCAACTGCCCATCCTGTATGTGACTCACGCCATCGATGAAGTCGCCCGGCTGGCCGATCATCTGGTGCTGATTGAAGCGGGCAACGTCGTTGCCAGTGGTGACACGGCCAGCCTGATGACGCGGCTGGATTTGCCGCTGGCCCGAGGCGATGGCGCAGGCGCAATCATCACCGCCACCGTCGTCAGCCACGACCCCCACTACGTCGTCACCCTCGCGCGCTTCGCGGGGGGCGACGTTCACATCCCACAGCAGCAGCGCGCAAAAGTAGGTGACACCGTGCGCTTTCGCGTGCAGGCGCGCGACGTGAGCTTGACGCTTGAAAAGCAAAGCGGCACCAGCATCCAGAACATACTGCCCGTTCGCATTACCGCGCTATCACCCGATAGCCCAGGGCAGGTGATGGTGCAACTCGATGCAGCGGGCACGGTTTTGCTGGCAAGGGTGACGGCGCGATCCGCTGATACCTTGAAACTCGCCGTTGGTCAGCTCCTTTTCGCGCAAGTAAAAGGGGTGGCGATAATTCGTTGAAAGAAAGAACCTTCGGATGAACCGTCACAAAACTCTCGCGCTGCACCTGAGCGCAATCGTGCTACTGGCCCTGTCTGGCCCCGCCCACGCCCTTTTCCGCTGCGGCAATTCCTACCAAGACAAGCCCTGCAACACCGCAGCTACGGAGAGTCCGGTCAACCCGGCGATTCGCAACGCCACCGTGGCCGCAACACCTGCGGCCGTCAAACCGGCGGCTTCACCGTTTGCAGCGGCCTGCGCACGCATGGGTAACGAGGCGCAGCGCGTCGTTTGGAACCGCGAGGGCGGCGCTACCCGTGAGAAGCAAATCGCAGAATTGCCCCGAGGCCATGCCTATGACGACATGGTTCAAACCATTGACACCGTTTACACCAAGCGCGGCACGGCACCGGAAATCCGTGGCCAGGTCGAAGCCGAATGCCTGGTGCAAAAACAGAAGCAGACGGATGCGGCTACTGCACTGAAGGCGCTAGTAGAGCAGGCGGACAGCAAGCCCAAGGCAAAATAAACTGACCGTCTATCGAGCAACCGCGTTCGGGAAGAACAGCTGCTCGCCCCCAATTTTGTAGCTGGAAATCGTCGCCTGGCCGGGCACGGAAGTCACCCAATCAACAAACTTCTGCGCATC
>JANNFW010000077.1:0-4144 GCA_031380235.1 Rhodoferax sp.
TACAACCTGACGCAACGCTTCCCCAACGTCGTACTGGTGCCGACGTGGATCAACAACGTCCAGCGCGTCATGCCCAAGGGTGAAGTGGTGCCGGTGCCGGTGCTGTGTTCGGTGACGTTTGGCGCGCCAATTCAGCTTGAAGCCGGGGAAGAGCGCCGTGCGTTTCTGGATCGTGCGCGCAGTGCCGTCGTGTCCTTGCGCGATGTTTAAGCCCGCATCGATCTGACATGTATATCTACCTCAAAAACCTCACCAGCACGCAGCAAGTCGGCGCGATGTTTGTAATCGTGTTTGGCCTGCTGCTCTTGGCCAGCATTGCCAATTTTGTGATGACCTTGCGCCAAGACGCGCACGATGGCGGCGACGGCGATGCCGATGCAGACCTTGACATCCTGACCAACCCCGCAGGCTCCAAACGCTACGAGCTGCGCAACCTGCGCGGGATTTTGCGCACGAGCTGGGTCATGATGATCGTGTTCTGGGTCGGTTGGATGGCCGGCGAATGGGTGGCGATCTGGCTCTTTGGCCTGATCTCATTCTTCGCCCTGCGCGAGTTTTTGACGCTCTCGCCGACGCGCCGAGGCGATCACCTCAGCCTGGTGCTCGCGTTTTTTGTCGTGCTGCCGGTGCAGTACTGGCTGGTGGGGGCAGAATATTTCAACCTGTTCACCGTGTTCATCCCGGTTTACGTGTTTTTGGCAATCCCGGTGGTCAGCGCGCTGGCCAACGATCCACAGCGCTTTTTGGAGCGCAACGCCAAACTGCAATGGGGCATCATGGTCTGTATTTACGGCATGAGCCATGTGCCTGCGCTGTTGCTGCTGGATTTTCCCAATTACGACAAGAAAAACGCATTTTTGGTGTTCTTTTTGGTGATCGTCGTACAGACTTGCGTGGTGGTGCAGCACGTTGCCTCGCGCTACCTCAAGCGGCCACCCACCGCGCCGAACATCAGCCAAAGCTTCAACTGGCGCAGTTGGTTGATTGCGCTGTTTGTGGCCGGCTTAGTGGGTGCGCTGCTGTCGGGCATCACGCCGTTTTGGCCGCCACAGGGCTTTGTGATGGCCATCATTGCGTGTGCGGCAGGCACGCTGGGCCACTTCGTGATGAAGGCCTTGAAACGCGACCGTGGCATACCGAGTTGGGGCGGGCAGATGGCGTCCGTTACGGGCGCAGGTGGCCTGCTGGATCGCGTGGACGCGCTGTGTTTTGCGGCGCCGGTGTTCTTTCACTCAGTGCGCTGGTATTTTGGTCTGTAATGCCATGCGACATCAAATTTACTACAATTGTAGTAAAAATTGGCTAAAAATGCACTTTTTCCCCATTTCTCGGCAATTTAATGATTAAATATGCCTCTAGCTCCCGAATAACGTGCATGAGTAGCTATTCAAATAATAGCATTCTAGTTCTTTCGCAGTGATGAGAATCCTCGGCATCGACCCCGGCCTGCGCACCACCGGCTTTGGCGTGATCGATGTGGACGGCTCGCGTTTGAGTTACGTCGCCAGCGGCACCATCAGTACCACGCACATCGAAAAAGGCCAGTTGCCCGCGCGGCTCAAAGTGCTCTTTGACGGCGTGAAGGAAGTCATGGCCCGTTATCAGCCAGACAGCGCCTCGGTCGAGATCGTCTTCGTCAACGTCAACCCGCAGTCCACACTTTTGCTCGGGCAGGCGCGCGGGGCCGTCGTCACCGCGCTGGTGTCAGCGGATCTGCCCGTCGCCGAGTACACGGCCCTGCAAATGAAGCAGGCCGTCGTCGGCTATGGTCGAGCCGACAAAACGCAGGTGCAAGAGATGGTCAAACGCCTGTTGAACCTGCCCGGCCTGCCCGGCCCCGATGCGGCCGATGCCCTGGGCCTGGCCATCACCCACGCGCACGCTGGCGCAGGCTTGGCGCGCATGGCGCTGGCGAAGGGCATCGGTGGCATCGAGAGTCAAACGCAGAAGGCGGCTTACAAGGCGTGGCGCAGTCGGTAGTGGATTGCGAAACTGATTTGGGGTAAAATATCTACGTTTTCGTAGATACATTGGAGGCTTATCATGCTCGCAACTGCCAAAGTTTTCTCCACCGGCAACAGCCAAGCGGTGCGCCTGCCCAAGGCGTTTCGGGTCGATGTGCGCGAGATGTGGATCGCCAAGAACGAAGTGACTGGGGAGATCACGCTCAAGCCCAAGGCCAGCGAGGATCACCGCAAACGCAATTTGGAGGAGCTGTTTCGGCTGATTGCGCAGAATCCGCTGCCCGACGATTTTCTATCGGAAGCCACGCGGCGCAATGAACCGTCACGCGACCCGTTTGCTGACTGGCCTGACGATGCCCCTGCAAAGGAGAGACAAAGCGGAGTCGGTGAGTGATCCGGTATTTGGCTGACACCAACATCTTGGGCTACTTTGCGCGAAATGCTCAGGTATCGTTGCAACAGCGCATGCTCAAAGCGATGCAAGAACAGGAAGTTGCGATCTCCGTGATCACGCGTGCCGAAACACAGTACGGTTTAGGATTACTGAATGCAAACGACAAGCGCCGCAACACAATCGGCTCGTTGTTGCAAGAGTACCCCGTTTTGCCCTGGACGGCGGATGCCGCCGACCGCTATGGCGAGATAGCGTCCCACTTGCAACAGGTTGGTAGGGCCATAGGCATCATGGACACCCAAATCGCCGCCCATGCCCTGGCTGAAAACCTGATCCTCGTTACCCACAACACACGTCATTTCGAGCGGGTTCCTGGTTTGAAGATTGAGGACTGGATGGTCTAAGGTACTTGGCCAAAAGACGTTTCACATGACTGCTCATAACCCCAACCCCCCGCCCGCCATCATCCCCCGCGAGTTTCTGGAGCGCCTGTTCCGCGTTGCCGTGAAGCGCGCTTTGCCGTTGGACAACACCCAGCGCTTTTTGCCGGTGCCGCCTGACCCCCAAAAAGGCCGCACGCTGGTGCTCGGTGCGGGCAAGGCGGGCGGTGCCATGGCACAGGCGGTGGAGGCGTTTTGGCCAGTGGATGCGCCATTGAGCGGACTGGTCGTCACGCGCTATGGCCACACACCGCCGCGTCCCGCTGGGCTGGCGCAGCGGATTGAAGTGGTCGAAGCATCGCACCCCGTGCCAGACGCGGCGGGCCAGGCTGCGGCTGAGCGAATTTTGGCTTTGACACAAGGGCTCAGTGAACACGATCTTGTTTTATGTCTTATTTCAGGCGGTGGCTCGGCATTGTTGACGCTGCCTTCGGACGGGTTGAGCCTGGAAGAAAAGCAGCGCATCAACAAGGCGCTGCTGAATTCGGGTGCCCATATCGGTGAGATGAACTGCGTGCGCAAGCACCTCTCGCGCATCAAGGGCGGCCGCCTAGCGCTGGCCTGCGCACCCGCGCGGGTGGTGACGCTGACCATCAGCGATGTGCCAGGCGACGACCCGAGCATCATCGCCAGTGGCCCCACCGTTGCGGACGAAACGACCTGTGCAGATGCGCTGGCGATTTTGAAGCGCTATGAGATTGATATCCCTGAAAGTCTGGCGCAGGCGCTGCGCGACGGTTCGCAGGAAACCCCCAAGTCAGGTCACGCGGCGTTCAGCCATCACGGTGAGCCGAACGAAGTCCATCTGATCGCCACACCACAGCAGTCATTGCAGGCCGCAGCAGAGGCGGCGCGCGCGGCAGGCATCCCAGCCTACATCCTCAGCGATGAGATGGAAGGCGAGTCGCGCGAAGTGGGCAAAGTGCAAGCGGCCATGGCGCGTGCCGTGGCTAGAGGCATCGGCGCGTTTGAGCGGCCCTGTGTGATTTTGAGCGGAGGCGAAACGACGGTCACCGTGCGCAAGCAACCCGAAGGCACACCCAAAGATCAACGAGGACGTGGTGGCCGCGCGGCGGAGTTTTGTTTGGGTCTGGCGCAGGCTTTGCAGGGACAACCGGGTGTTTACGCGCTGGCGGCTGACACCGATGGCATTGATGGCACTGAAGACAACGCGGGAGCCGTTGTGTCACCCGATACGCTCCAACGTGCGACACAGCTCGGCATGAAGATCGACAGCTATCTGGATCGCAACGATGCCTACGGCTACTTCAAGCCGCTGGGAGATTTGGTCATCACCGGGCCGACGCACACCAATGTGAATGACTTCAGGGCGATATTGATTTTGT
>JANNFW010000703.1:0-2224 GCA_031380235.1 Rhodoferax sp.
AATACAGCCCAAGAACTTCAATGAATGTGGACTTTCCGACGCCAGGCACGCCACTGATGCCCAAACGAAATGACTTCCCGCTGTGCGGCATCAGGCGGGTCATCAACTCATCAGCCTGCACGCGATGATCTGTCCGCGTCGATTCGAGCAATGTGATGGCTTTGGCGATGGCGCGACGTTGGGCGGTACCACTCGAAGTCGATGGCAGTATCGCGTCAACCAGCATTGCGTTTGCACAAGGCGACTAAATCCCAAACTGCACCACCGCATGCCTCGTAACGTTTGCATGTGGGATTTGGATCAGTATTTTTTTTCATCATATCACCTCACAAAATCTCAAACGTCTGCCCATCAGGCAGCCGATATCGAAAGAAATCCCGCGTATCTTCCGTCAAAATCTTGCGCACTTGCCTCTGCATGGCAAGCCACATCAGGGAGGCATCAGCGAAGTCCATCTGTGTTTTTCTCGGCTCGCTATAAGCTCGCATCCACGCCATCATTTGGGGCAACTCCGAGACTTCAAATGCAGCCACATCGCAAGCCCCCTGCGCTAACCATGAGAGCAGGCCAAAATGATTCTGCGGCGACAACAAATAGCTCGCCTCCGTGACGCAGGGCCATGTGGTCAGCAGGTTCAAGCCGTGACCATGGCAGGTTTGAAGTTTGGCCACATTGCTGTTGTGATACTCATCATCATCGTCAAACAATGCCACCATCACGCTGGCATCAAGTAAAACCTGGCTCATAAGGATTGATCGTCGCTGTGGGGCATCCGGTTGTGCTTACGGGCAACAGCTTCTTTTGCCAAATCCTTGACATGCTTAGACCGATCGGTACGCGGCGCACCATTTTGCGGTGATATGCGGAAATCACTGCGTATCTGCATGAGTAATGCCACTGGGTCTTTCGGTGCAAGAGCTTGCCTCAACAAATCTTGTACGTATTTAGACTTGGTCGTGCTCAAGCGAGCCACCTCATGCTCCAGGCGTTGCTCGATTTCAGGTGGAATGCGAATGGACAAAGCGGCGGTCATGGCTAGAGCTCCAGATTGTTAATGAATAATTTGTATTACAGCATACAAACTACAAATCAACTTACAATCGCCTTGCAAATCTGCGCCAGCACGTCCTTTGCACTGACCGGAATCGGCGTACCCGGCCCGTAAATCCCTTTGACACCCGCCGCATACAAAAAGTCGTAATCCTGGCGCGGGATCACACCACCCACAAAGACGATGATGTCATCAGCACCTTGCTTTCTCAATTCCTCGATGATGGCAGGAACCAGGGTCTTATGACCTGCGGCGAGCGTGGAAACTCCCACCGCATGAACGTCGTTCTCAATCGCTTGCCTTGCGCATTCTTCGGGCGTTTGGAACAGTGGGCCAATGTCCACATCAAAGCCTAAATCAGCAAACGCGGTGGCGACCACTTTGGCACCGCGGTCGTGGCCGTCCTGGCCCAGCTTGCTGATCATCACGCGCGGCCGCCTACCTTGATCAACCGCAAACTGGGCGATGTCTCCCTTCAGCGCGTTCCAGTATTCCATGGTGTCTCCATGACTTGAATCTGCATCATAGGCGGCAGCGTACACGCCGGTAACTTTGTGCGTATCGGCACGGTGGCGGCCAAACGCCTTCTCCAACGCGTCACTCACCTCGCCCACGGTCGCGCGCAGGCGCATCGCCTTGACGGTCAAATCCAGCAAACTGCCCGCGCCAGATTCTGCTGCGCTGGTAATAGCAGCCAGGGCATTCGATACGAGCGCCAGGTCTCTTTTTTGCTTGATATCGTGCAAGCGCGCAATCTGCCCGTCACGCACCGCCACGTTGTCAATGTCACGCACCTCAATCGCGTCTTCGGTCTTCAGCTTGTATTTGTTCACCCCCACGATCACGTCTTTACCTGAATCAATCCGCGCCTGCTTCTCTGCCGCCGCGGCCTCTATCTTCAGCTTGGCCCAGCCGCTGTCCACAGCTTTCACCATGCCGCCCATGGCCTCGACTTCTTCAATGATCTTCCAGGCAGCATCCGCCATGTCTTGCGTGAGCTTTTCCATCATGTAGCTGCCCGCCCAGGGGTCGACCACGGCACCGATGTGCGTCTCTTCCTGGATGATGAGTTGCGTGTTGCGCGCTATGCGAGAGCTGAATTCGGTAGGCAGCGCAATCGCCTCGTCAAAGCTGTTGGTGTGCAGGCTCTGCGTGCCGCCAAACACCGCGGCC
>JANNFW010000721.1:0-2694 GCA_031380235.1 Rhodoferax sp.
CTGCTCTTCCAGATCATCGGCCAGGCGCTCCAGCACCAGGCCCAAATTGCCACTTTGCTCGCCCGCGCCAATCACCGCCGTGAAGATCGGCGAGAACTCGCGCGGATGCTGCGACAAGGCCTTGGCAAAGGTCGAGCCGCCATTGACCTCGGCCCGCAGGGTCGCCACCAGGTTGCGTTGCGCCTCGTCCTGCGCTTCATCGCTCAATGAGCTAAGCGCCCTCTCCAACGGCAGTCCCGATGACACCAGCCCGGCGATTTGCCGCGTCCAGATGGCAAGCCCGGTGGTGTTGAAGGCCCGTTTCGTGAATATCGACTTGTTCAGCAAGCCCGGCTGATTGGCCCCTGGCTGTGCCTGCCCGCCCGCGCTGACCACGTCCACAACGACCGGCACGAGTGCCTGCGCACGCAGCAGGCCCCGCGCCGCACGCGCGGAGTCGGCCTGCATCACGCCCTTGCGGGTTTCACCGTCGGCAGTGAGGGCTTCAAAAGTGTAGGCGGGCATAATTTCAAGCAAACGCTATCGCTTCGGATACAGCGTATCCAGCACCGCATCTATGGGCAAATCCCAGCGGATTTTTTCTCGATCATAGTCCGCGATTTTCTCTGCGATCAGGGCAACGCCGAGGTTAAGCTCGAAGTAAGGCAGGTCGCGCGTGGGCACATCGTCCACCATCGAATGCACGCGACCAGGCAGTCCTTCAGTCGCTTCCAGCAAACGAAAGCCCATGGCCTCGCTGAAGAGGAGCTTGAGTCCCGCCACCGGAAAGCGCCAAAAGTCCCACGGTAACTCGTGTGGCGGCCAAACCGGATGGGTTGAGACGTAGCACAGGCCACCTTTTTTTAGCACCGTATTCATCTCCATCACGACTTTCCACGGAAACGCCAGATGCTCAAACACCGACATCGAGCAAATGGCATCAAAGTGATTCGCCGGGAACATCGAAGAAAGTTTGTGGGCATCACCCACAACATCGACACCCGGGCCACTGTGGATGTCCATGCCCGTGTAGCCGCTTTTCGTTTGGAAATTGGCCCTGCGACTATTGCCACTCACCTCCCGTGCACCGATTTCCAGAATCGTCGCTTCCTCAATGGCGTTGCAGCGCTGGAAAAATTTTGGCAAGATCGTGTGATACGGGTCGTCTGCACCTTTGCGCAAATGGCGGGCATATATTTGCTCCGCAGCGGCTACTGGGTCGGTCATGATGAGTCTCTCGTGGGTGATCGGCTTAATGGTGCCAAGTGTCAAGAAAAAAGTCTCTGTATTATTCATCACGGGAGGACACACAATGGTTGATTTCAACAAGTTCGAAGTTCGCGCACCCGCCGCGCAAAACCTGATCGACATTTTTTCGGGCAAATGGGCCTCTGATTTCAGTCGGGTCTACCCCGGGCTCAATGCCGGCACGGCGGAGATGTTTGTCACCGATTCGCGCGTGCCGCTGGCCGCGCAGTACCTGGGTACAGGTGCCAGGTTCGATGGCTTGGAGATCCTGGAACTCGGGCCGCTGGAGGCCGGACATACCTACTCGCTGGAGCAGCTCGGTGCAAACGTTACGGCAATCGAGGCCAACTGCGAGGCCTACCTTAAATGCCTGCTGGTCAAAGAGCTGCTAGCGCTCAAGCGGGCACGGTTTCTTCTGGGTGACTTTTCAGGCTTTCTTCAAGACACCGACAAAACGTTCGACATCATTTTTGCCTCGGGCGTGCTGTACCACATGACCGAGCCGCTCAAGCTGATCGAGTTGATCGCCCGGCGGACAAAACGCTGCTTTGTCTGGTCTCACTATTTTGATCCCAACCATTACCCGGGCGCACAGCGAACTCCGCGCAGCGTCGAGTTCACCAGGCAGCAATTCACCCACCATGAACTGCCCTACCCCGACATGGAATCCGGCAAATTCTGGGGCGGCAACAAACCGGTTGCCAGTTGGCTTAGCCGGGAGGACATGCTGGGTGCATTCAAAGCCGTTGGTTTTAATCAGGTTGAGGTGATTCAGGAGCATCTAACTCACCCCCATGGCGCGTGCATGAGTTTCGTTGCAAAGAGAACTTGATACGGCGTTACGCCTGAAACGCCTGGTTTTAATCGTCGTTGCGCCTACTTCACCATCGCTTTAGAGCCAGCATCGCTTCTCGATGCCCAGCGGTTGATGAAATCTCGGCAGGGCTTTTCAACCCACTCATAGGTGGCTGCTGATAACGCAATCACCACCGCCAAAAACCCCAAACACGCGAGCAAACCGGGCCAAAACGGAAAGTTTGCAGCGGAGGCAGCGGACAGAGGAAGATCGAACGCTTTGAGTATTTCGAGGATGGTAAATATCACGACAACATGCAGCATGTAGATCGAGTACGAGATGTCACCCAGGTATTTCAGCACTCGCCCATCGAGGATTTTATGAATGATGCCGTCGTTGCATGCGGTACAAATGACGATACCCGCAAACAAGGGAATGCACAAAATATCAGGCGCAGCAAAGTGCATGCACAAAACTGCGGCGGTCATCAGCAAGGCGAGTAGCCAATCGCTGCTAAACCATCCCTTGCCGATGGGTGTTCTGTACAACTTGTAAAGCAACATTCCCAAAACAAAGCCCGCAAGACCGCGAATAAATCCGTAGTCGAAGCTCACGTTCAAATCGTGCACAGCCACCGCCAGCGGCAAGCCATTTTCAGAAACTCTGGGCAG
>JANNFW010000755.1:0-12599 GCA_031380235.1 Rhodoferax sp.
CAAATGATTGAGTGCCAGGTCAAGCTGATCACAACTGGCGGACATCACCTGATGCAGCCCGGCAGGGGCCACAAAATCCTCTCGCCGGAAGGCCTCCAGCACATCTTCGAGCGCATGCGCCAGCGTGGCAACGCCGCGAACGCCCGAGATCGCCGCTGTACCTTTGAGCGTGTGCGCATTGCGGTGCGCCAGCTCAAGCTGTGCAGCGGATACGGAACCCACCGCTAAATCAGCCACGATGTTGGAGAGCTGCTCAATCTGTGCTGGGCCTTCGGCCAGGAAACCGTCCAGAATGTCCGCATCTGAATCTTCAGGAATTTGCAGAGACATTACCTCGGCTTCGGGCAGTTCAAACTTGGGCAGCAAAGCGGCCTGCTGATCGGCCATGGACGGGGGCGACTTCAGCAGTGCTTGGAGCTCCTGCAATTGGTCTTTTTCCCACAGAACCAGTTGGTTGGACTGCGCCAGATCGACCAGCAGACCCGCGATATCCACCTGCGCCAGATTGCCCCGACTCCAGCCATCCAGATAGGCCATGAAGAAATCCGGCCAGTGTGTCAACAGTTGGGCAGCACCCGCCCTGACACTCTGCGCGCTGTCGGACATCGGTGGCGCGAGCATGTGCGCAAGGCTGGACGCAGCCCAGGCCAGTCCGCTCAGGCCCAACGACTCCGTCGCCTGCGAAGATCGTGTGCAAAAGTCCGCGTAGGTGAAGGCCGCTTCATCCAGTGTGGGCTGGTTCGCTTCGTTCGACTCAAGCGTGGTCAGCGCGATGGCACCAGCCAACAGGCTGTCGCGGCTCAACGCGGCCTCTTCGGCAATGATCTGTGTCAGTTCAATCAGTTGCATGTCACTGCGGCTTCAATGGGGTCAGCTAAAACCAGGCGGTTTGTGCCAGATCGGTCGGTATCACGTCAACTTGAATTCAGACACCACGCCGATCAAACGGTCAGATGATTGCACCAGCACGGCCACGTCATCGTTGGTGTTTTTCATCAGGCGATCGGCCTGCTGGTTGGACTGGGTGATGGCCTCAGCACGCTGGGCCAGCCGCACCGCAAGCGCAATCTGGCGCGTTGATTCGTTGGCAATGCGCTGCACCGTTTCAGCAAGTCTGGCATTGGCCGCTTCAGTCTCCTGCATTTGCTGACCTGACTTTTCAGCAACCTCAGAGCCGCGCACCACGTCGGTCACGGTGCGGTTCAGAGCAGCCACGGTTTCAGAGGTTTCAAGCTGGATGTTCTGCGACAACTGGGCGATCTGCATGGTAGCGTTTCGAGAAGCGTCCGCGAGGCGCTGCACCTCTTCGGTCACCACCGCAAAACCACGCCCGGCCTCGCCCGCCATCGCCGCCTGCATAGAGGCGTTGAGCGCCAGTACGTGGGTGCGCTCCGAGATTGAATTAATCACAGTCACGATCTGAGAGATCTCCTGCGAGCGCTCGCCCAGGCGTTTGACCCGCTTCTCCATCTCACCAATCGACTCGCGGATACCGCCCATCTCGCCCACTGTCGTGTTCACCGAGCGCAGTGCCGCCAGCGTGGTTGCGGTGGCCTGCCCGGCCGCCTGGTTAGACTGTTCGGCAAGCAGGGCCACCTGCTGCATCAGGGCAGAAGCTTGACCGATCTCCTGGGTCATCTCCAGCACCTCTTGCCGGTCGTGTTGGGATTGCTGCGACAGGGTTTGCGAGTTCGCATTCACCCGGCCTGCCGATTCAGCCACCTGGTTGGCCACCGTACTCACGTTGGACAGCGCTGTAGCCGTCGCATCGGTAAACATGTTGACCGAGTCCGCCACGGTGCCCACCACGTCCGTGGTGACCTCTGCGCGCACCGTCAGGTTTCGCTGTGACAGCTCGAACATAGTGCCCAAGAGCGACACCACAGAGTTATTAAGCCCCTCGTTTTCGACCTCGGCCTTGCGCATCGCGCCAATGCGGTCATCCAGCAGCTTGTTGAAAGTGTCGCCCAGGTCCTGTAGTTCGTCGCCGGTCTTGACGTTTGAGCGAACCGTGTCGTCACCCCCCGCGACCTTTTGCACCAATTGCGACAGGTCATTGACCGGGCCGGTAATCCCCCGCACAAAAAAGTACGATGCCATGCCTGCAACCGCCAGCACGCCGAGCGCGATCAGCAGCGTGCGCAACAGCGTTTGCTGCTGCAATGCTACCGCACTGGCCAGCGCCTCTGCTTCATCAATCTCGGCCAGCACGCCCAACTTCAGGCCATAAAGATTCAACGGCCCGTAGGCTGAAAAGACGGGTGCGCCCCGGTAGTCGTTGATCCGCGCGAACCCGTCGGTGCCCGCCAACGCGGCACGCGCCGCCTCGGTATCGACCTTGACCACGCCGATAGAGGTGTTTTTCTTGTCGGCATTGGCCACTTGCGCTGGGGTGAATTTACCCGCGAACTCCTTCAGGAAAGCAGCCTTGTCTTCGAGCAGAAAGCGGCTGTCAGTTCTCATCAAAAAGTCTGTACCCACCAGGTAAGACTCACCCGACTTGCCCAAGCCCTGGTCACCCCATTTGCGGCCCGCCGTCATCACGTTGGAAACTCGGTCAAGCGGCACCTGCACTGCCATGACACCGATCATCTGCGTACCGTCCATGATGGGCACGGCAAAAAACGAGGCCTGGTCATCATAGGACACAAAGTAGGGCGCGTAGTCTGACAACGCAACCGTTCCTGCTTTGGCCGCCACCTTGACTTTGCGGTATACATCGCCCAAACCGGTTTTGGCAGATATGCCATCGGCCAGACTGGAGGTGAAGTCTATTTCCTTGAACACGGTGTAGACCACGCGATCAGTTTGGGGGTCGATCAGGAACACGTCATAGAGCCCCAATCGCTCGCGAAAAGCCGACAACGACGGGTGGTAGCGGGAATGCACGGCGGCGAAGCTGTTGCGCTCGGCAGAGTCCACCAGCTTGTCTTTCTCTCCCAGCGGATTCGGGTTGGCCACGATGAACGCGTGCTGTAGCGCGACCTGGGTGTCATCGAGCTTGGCGGCCCAAGCCTCCATGCCAGCGGCCACCGTCGGATTGCGCTTGCCGTACTCATTTGCGAACTCTTTGCTGTAGAAGCCCTTGATTCCGTCACGCTGCACCTTCAGGGCATCGGCTTTGGGCAACTCGGCGCTGGATGAGTAGGCTTGGCGCAAGCCCTTGTACGCATCGACGACGGTGGTGCTGCCGGAGAACGCCTGCACGGACGACACCAAGCCGCCAAAATACTCCGTCACCTGCTGCTTGCGCACCTCACGCAACGAGGTGAGCTGCGATTGCACGGACTGGGTCAACGCTTCGTTTGACAGCTGAACCGCACCACCGCCCACCAAAAAGGAGGTGAGCAGAGTCGGTACAACGGCCAGGGCGGCAGCCCCCAAGAGCATTTTTGTGGAAAGCTTCATTCTTTTCTTCTTTCAGCGGAGGAAATTCCAGACAATTCTTGACGCAGCACTTCTGCCAAGCTGCTCCAGCGGACTTCAATAGCGGGTACCTGGTCGCCCAGTGTCCAAGCGGCATGGGCATGCTGCATCAAACGACCGTTGTTGGCAGACACCTGCAGCGGCAAGCGGTTGGTGATGGACTGCGCTTGATGGGCAGCCAGGGATACCACCGCCGGCGCTTCAGAGACACGGATTGCCCAGGCACTGGCACCGTCGCCAAATTGGAGGGCGCGCAGCTGTCGGGCTGCGGCAGCACCCGTAGCCCCCGCCGCACCCGCGCGAACATTGACAAATTGGCTTGCACCCAGACTGTCGGTGTACTTCCAGGCGGCCGGGCGCGTTTGATGCGCCCAGGCATCGATATCGACCAGCGGAACGGAAGCGCCATCGGAGCTGAAAACGCCCAGCAACCATTGGGGCGAGCGGGGAACACGCGTCAAGCCCGCAAGCAAATCCAGGTAGGCGCGCGACTCGCCAAATCCGACGATGAAGCGCATCGGGCCAGCGACCACGAGCTGGCGCAGGTCACCACGCGTACCAACACCCATTTCGGCACTCGTGTTGGTACCGTCAGTTTGAGGAAGCAGGCTGGACTCCACCGGACGTTGCTCTACGGACTTAAGCTAAATAGACTCAATTCAGCGCCTTGACCATGTCCAGCAAGGTTTCGGGCGGATAGGGCTTGGTGATGTAACCCTTCACGCCCAGCATTTGTGCCCAGACGCGGTCGGCTTTCTGATTTTTTGAGGTCACCAGCACGACTGGGATCATCTTGGTCTCGGCACTGCCTGAAAGCGAGCGGGTGGCTTGAAAGCCGTCCATCTCGGGCATGTTGACGTCCATGAAGATCAGGTCGGGTTTATTGCGGGCGGCGGCCTCGATGGCTTGTTTGCCGTTTTGCGCCGTGGCTACGAGATAGCCCGCAGAAGTCAGCACGCCTTCGATAAATTTCAAATCGGTGGGTGAATCGTCAACACAGAGGATGGAGCGAATGGTCATAAAAGTTCAATCAGGAGGTTGAAAGGGTTGTGCTACCAAGATTTTAGGTGGTCGCGCACCACTTGAGTGCGCATTTCGGACAACCCACAACTTTAAGGCGTGTCATGCTCAGGGGCCCGTCACCGAGACACGGCTTGGCGCTCTGGAAACATAAGAGGCCGCTGGCGACGCCGCACCCGGGCGCGTCACGTCTGTTGCGGGCGATGCCGTTTTGACCGACGTGGCCGCGTGTTGTTCGAGCACCATGCCCAGTTGCTGCTCGTTGAGCGGCTTGGTCAAATAAGCGTCGCAGCCGGACATCGAGCCGCGAATTTTGTCGATGGTGCCGCCGCGGCTGGTGAGCATCACGACCACAGGAATGGTTTGCCGCTTGGCCTTGTTTTGCTTGATGGCCCGGCAAGTCTGGTAACCATCCAGGCCGGCCATCATCACGTCCAGAAATACGAACTGGAAATCGTCGTTCGCAGTCATGGCCAGCGCCTCCTCGCCACTGCGGGCAAGTTTGGCCTCGTAGCCAAAGTGGCGCAGACGGCTTTGCATGAATTTCAGTGCGACATCGCTGTCGTCCACGATCAACACATTGCGCGCGGCGATCACGGCGGATACGGCATGGGAGCGCTGGGTGGCTTGGGAGCCAAAGGTGCTGGTGGAATGCTCGACAGCGCGCTCGACTGCGCGACGCTCAATAGGTCTCGCAGCAGGACGAGCAACTGGGGCTACGGCAGGCCGGGCAGCGGGGCGTGGCACGGCGGTAGCCTGGGGTAGGACGCTCAAGGGGCTGAGTGCGCTGATCGAGCCAGTAGGGATCAAGGGCGCTGAGATCGATTCTGGCGCGTGCAGTGGAACGAAGCCAGAGCTGTAACCGGTAGGAGAGCTTTGAGTTCGAGCCTGCTGGCGTGATTCTGCGGGCAGGGCCGCCGCAACCGGGGCAGACCCCGTGCCATCGCCATCGACAAAGACGCCCAATGACGTGAGCAACGCAGTGAGTTTGAGCGGCCGTGGAATCACCGGCCAACCCGTGCCGAAGTTGGAGGCACCGACGATGACCGCCTTGTGCGCGGGGTTCATTCTGCGGGCGTGGGCTTCGTACTCCGGGCGGGTTGCAGCGTTGACCAGGACCACGGTCGCCTCATCGAGAAGAGGAGTGACCGACCAGAACGGCGCGCGCCGAGCCGCCAGACGGAAGAACGTCTCAATCGTGGACTTCTCGAAAGCGGAAAAACCGAGCGGGTAAACCTTGAAGCGTGTTACAGCAATGGTTGCGTTGTTGGTCATGTCTCAGGAGCGCAGTCTGCATCTCTCATTTTTTTTGATCAATCGAAAAAACCACCAGTGACTGCTGCAATTCGGTTTGCGAACTGGCGGCCATACTGTGCCGGATTCTCTAAAATGCTATCAAAATCCTAACTCGGGGGCCCCGACAAAGCAGCATTTAAGTTCAGCATGGATTCTGCCCGCGATTTCCTTTTCCGTCGATTTTTAGCGGGTCTTTTTATGGCGGGTGTGTGACTTTGTGATCACAATTCGAAGAATTGCCAGAAGACTGACTTCGACCTGACTAAATTAAATGGACTGAAGCGTTTCACCTACGAAACCCGCACCAAAATTGCCCATGATTACTCTTGAATCGGAATCCATCAGCATCATCCGCGAGGTAGCCGCTACGGCGAAGAAGCCCGTGATGATGTACTCGATGGGTAAAGACTCGTCGGTCATGTTGCATCTGGCGCGCAAAGCTTTTCACCCAGCCCGCGCGCCCTTTCCCCTGCTGCACATTGACACCGGCTGGAAGTTTCGTGACATGTATGCGCTGCGCAATCAGGTCGGCAAAACCAGTGGCCTGACGCTGATCACGCACATCAACTCCGAGGGCGTGGCTGCGGGTGTGGGGCCGTTCACTCACGGCAGCAGTCACCACACTGACGTGATGAAAACGCAAGGCTTGAAACAGGCGCTTGACCAGCATGCCTTTGATGTAGTGATGGGCGGCGCGCGGCGTGACGAGGAAAGAAGCCGCGCCAAAGAGCGCATCTTTTCGGTGCGCCAGCCGGGCCATCGCTGGGATCCACGGGCGCAGCGGCCTGAGCTATGGAGCCTGTACAACACCCACCTGCAGGCGGGCCAGACGATGCGCGTGTTCCCCTTAAGTAACTGGACGGAAGCCGACATCTGGCAGTACATCCAGGCGGAAAACATCCCCATCGTGCCGCTTTACCTGGCAGCGCTTCGCCCGGTGGTGCGCCGGGGTGGCCAATGGATCATGGTGCATGACGAGCGCATGGTGCTTGAGCCAGGCGAAGTGCCCCAGATGAAACAGGTGCGCTTTCGCACCCTGGGCTGCTGGCCGCTGACCGCCGCCATTGAAAGCACCGCACAAACCTTGTCTGCGGTGATTGCTGAAACCTTGAGCGCGCGCGGCTCCGAGCGCGAGGGCCGCTTGATTGACAGCGACCAGCCTGGCTCGATGGAGATGAAAAAGCACGAAGGCTACTTTTAATGACCAGTCCCGCACATCGCGGCACCCTGCGCTTGATCACCTGCGGCAGTGTGGACGACGGCAAAAGCACGCTGATTGGCCGCCTGCTGTACGAGAGCCTCGCTATATTTGACGATCAGCTTCAGGCTCTGAAAAAAGACTCGAAGCAATACGGCACTCAGGGCGATCAGCTCGATCTGGCGCTCTTGGTCGACGGCCTGCAGGCCGAGCGCGAACAGGGCATCACGATTGATGTGGCCTACCGCTTTTTTGCCACATCAAATCGCCGCTACATCGTGGCCGACACGCCAGGGCATGAGCAGTACACGCGCAACATGGCGACCGGCGCCTCGACCGCAGACCTCGCCATCGTGCTGGTGGATGCTCGCAAGGGCGTGCTGGTGCAAACCCGCCGCCACAGCCGCATCGTGGCGATGATGGGCATCAGGCACATCGTACTGGCCGTCAACAAAATGGACTTGGTGGGCTATGACGAAGCGGTGTTTCAGGCCATCGTCAATGACTACACGCAGTTTGCAGCGAATTTGAATTTTGCGGATTTTCGGGCGATACCGATGTCCGGGTTGGTGGGCGACAACGTGCTGAACATCAGCGCCGCCATGCCGTGGTACACGGGCAAAAGCTTGATGCAGCATCTCGATACGGTCGTGCTGGTGGGTGATACGAATCAGACACAAGCACACCCATTTCGCATGCCCGTGCAATGGGTGAATCGCCCGGATGCTCACTTTCGCGGTCTGTGCGGAAACGTATCGGCAGGTCAAGTTGCCCTGGGTGATGCCGTGCGCATCCTGCCTTCGGGCGTGCAGACCCGCATCCAGTCCATTCACTGCGGTTTTGACGAGGCTGGCCGCGCGCATACGGGTGATGCCATCACCCTCACGCTGAGCGACGATGTGGATGCAGGCCGGGGCGACGTGCTCGTGGCCGCGCACGCGCCGCCCGATGTGGCCGACCAGTTTGAAGCCCGCCTGCTCTGGATGTCCAGCCAGCCGCTTATTGCCGGGCGGCAATACCTGATGAAGCTCGGGCATAAGGAGGTGACGGCGACTATCACCGACATCAAATTCCGCGAAGATGTCAACACCGGCGCGCAGCTTGCGGCCACGCTGCTTGC
This sequence comes from Rhodoferax sp., assembly GCA_031380235.1. Taxonomy (GTDB): domain Bacteria; phylum Pseudomonadota; class Gammaproteobacteria; order Burkholderiales; family Burkholderiaceae_C; genus JANYCG01. The sequence continues at coordinate 8,061 of JANNFW010000755.1, forward strand.
GATGAACGAGATTGCGGTGGTGAACCTGTCTACCAGTGCGCCAGTGGTGTTTGAGCCGTATGCGACGTCGCACGCGATATCCAAAGTCTTAGGCGGCTTCATCCTCGTCGACAAGCTCAACTTTGAGACCGCAGGGGCCGGCATGATCGCCTTCGCCCTGCGCCGCGCCAACAACATCCATCGCCAGGCACTCGCCTTGAACCAGGCCAGCCGCGCGGCGCAAAAAAGCCAAACACCGCGCTGCATCTGGTTCACCGGGCTATCCGGCAGCGGCAAATCGACTCTGGCGGACGAGCTGGACAAGCGCCTTCACGCGCAGAGCCGCCACACCTACTTGCTCGATGGCGATAACCTGCGCCACGGCCTGAACCGCGACCTGGGTTTTACCGAAGCCTGCCGCGTGGAGAATATCCGCCGCGTCGGCGAGGTCGCCAAACTGATGGTGGATGCGGGCCTGATCGTGCTGGTAAGTTTCATCTCGCCGTTTCGCGCCGAGCGGCAACTGGCGCGTGAGCTGTTTGCCGACGGTGAATTTGTCGAGGTGTTTGTCGACACGCCGCTGGCCGAATGCGAGCGGCGCGACACCAAGGGCTTGTATGCCAAAGCGCGCCGCGGCGAGCTGAAAAACTTCACCGGTATCGACAGCCCGTACGAGCCGCCGTTGGCTGCAGAAGTCCATCTGCACCCGGATCGCCAGGCGGCGCAAGCCTGCGTTGATCACATTATGGTGCAGATGACTTGATGCTACTACTTTAATAGCTTCTTATGCAATATATACGAGAGCCAGAGCACTATTCTATTCATAAATATCGCTTTTTAGGGTTTCAAAAGCCACAAATTAACTCCCGGGTTAATTTTTCCTCAAATTTTTATACTTCGCGGCCTATACTGGTTTGAAATGACACTCCGGTCGCCGCTTCTTTGGTCGCTTCTCAAAACCTACTCGTGGGCCGAACTGCGCCACCACCCGTGGCGCAACGCCGCAGCGGTGCTGGCCGTCACACTGGGCGTGGCGTTGGCGTTTGCAGTGCATTTGATCAACGCCTCGGCACTCGACGAGTTCTCGCAGGCGGTGCGCTCCGTCAACGGCGAGCCCGATGTATCGCTGCGGGCAGCCCAAGGCAGTTTTGACGAAGGCGTTTACGCGCAAGTGAACCCGCTGCCGCAAGTGGCGCATGCCTCACCAGTATTGGAGATCAGTACGTATTTGGTGAACCCCGTCACCAGCAGCCGCTCTGCCGTCCGCGTGATCGGTATTGACGCGCTGGTGGTTGCGCCGCTTGCACCGGACTTGATGCCCCAGCCGGATCGCGCGCTGGGCGAGCAGGGTAACGCTGATCGCACGGCTGACAGGTTTGCCATCTTCGCGCCGAACACGGGCTTCCTCAACAGCGCAGCCAAAGCCGTGGCGGGCTCCACGCCGTCGGAGGTCCGCGTGCAGTCCGGCATGGCACTGCAAACCGTCAAAGTCGCAGGTCGCGTTAACGCCACTGGTGCGCCGCTGGTAGTGATGGATTTGGGTGCCGCGCAAGACCTATTTAACCAAGTCGGCAAGCTGTCCCGCATCGACATCAAGCTCAAAGCGGGCACAGATCGCGATGCCTTTATCCGATCCCTGCCCGCCACGCCGGTCTGGCCGGCGGACGTGGTCGCGGTGGCACCGGGCGTCTCTGCTGCGCGCATCAGCAATTTGTCGCGCGCCTACCGCGTCAACTTGACGGTGTTGGCGTTGGTGGCGCTGTTCACCGGCGCGTTCTTGGTGTTCTCGGTGCTGTCGTTGAGCGTGGCCAAACGCGCGCAGCAGTTTGCGCTGCTCGGCGTGCTGGGCTTGACCGGGCGTGATCGGCTGCGCCTGGTGCTGTTGGAGTCGGGTGTGCTGGGCCTGTTTGGCAGTGTGATGGGCATCGCGCTGGGCACGACATTGGCTGCGTTGAGTTTGCGGTTTTTGGGCGGTGATTTGGGTGGTGGCTATTTTTCGAATGTAGCGCCTGCGTTGCGCTGGAGCACCGATGCTGCATTGATATACGGCATGCTCGGGTTGGTCGCCGCACTGGTGGGCGGCTGGTGGCCTGCGCGGCAAGCGCAGCGGCTGCCGCCTGCACAAACGCTCAAGGGCTTGGGCCAAGCGGCCCGCACCGGCAACGGGCATTGGTTGAGTTTGGGGCTGATTGCACTGGGCATCGTGCTGGCTCGCGCACCGGCGGTGTTTGAAATTCCGCTGGCGGCCTATGTGTCGGTTGGCTTGCTGCTGATAGGCGGTATCACCGCCCTGCCCTGGCTGATTGCACTGCTACTGGATCGTGCCAAGCCTTTGGTCACTAAACGCTTGTTACCACTCCTGGCGCTGGAGCGTGCCCGTCGCGTGCGAGAGAGCGCCAGCGTGGCGGTGAGCGGCGTGGTAGCGTCACTCAGCCTGGCAGTCGCCTTGACAGTGATGGTGGCGAGCTTTCGCGACTCGGTCACGCAGTGGCTCAACGTGGTGCTGCCCGCTGATCTGTACGTGCGCACCGCCAGCTCGCGCAGCGCGGGCGACACCGTCTTCTTCACGCCGGAATTTGTGCAGGCTGCCGCCACAGTGCCCGGCGTGAAGCGCCTCAGCACGCAACGCACACGCCCTTTGCAGCTCGACATCACCCGCCCTGCCGTCACGCTGATCGCCCGAGCGCTGCCCGACCCGGCGCGCAACCTGCCGCTAGTTGGCGAGGTGAGGAGCACACCCATCGGCTCGGTGGCCGTGTTTGTCAGCGAAGCGGTTGTGGATTTGTATGGCGTGCGTGCAGGCGACTCATTCACTGCATTGTCCGACGCGCTGGCACCCGCCAAACCGGCACAACGTGCATCTTTTTTCGTAGCAGGCGTGTTGCGCGATTACGCAGGCCAGGCAGGCTCGATCACGATTCATCAAGACGATTACCAGCGTCTGACGAATGACTCGCGCATCAACGACATTGCTTTGTGGCTCAGTGAAGGTGCTGACAACGCGCAAGTGCAGCAGGCGCTGCGGGACCTCGCGGGTGGCAAAGCGGACAGAGCACGCGGTGATCTGCTGGAGTTTTCATCCAGCCTGGACATCCGTGCGCAATCACTCAAGATTTTTGACCGCAGCTTCGCCATCACCTACTGGCTGCAGGCGGTGGCGATTGGCATTGGCCTGTTTGGCGTGGCCGCAAGCTTCAGCGCGCAGGTATTGGCGCGGCGCAAGGAGTTTGGCCTCTTGGTGCATTTGGGCTTGACGCGTCGGCAGATTCTGGGCGTGGTCGCTGGCGAGGGCTTGGCCTGGACGGCGATTGGCGCATTGGCCGGGTTGGCGCTGGGCCTGGCGGTGTCGGTGATCTTGGTGCACGTTGTGAACCCGCAGAGCTTTCATTGGACGATGGACATGGCCGTGCCCTGGCCGCGCCTTGTGCTGCTGTGCCTGGCCGTGGTCGTTGCGGGTACGGTGACTGCGTGGGCCAGCGCACGCGCGGCGGCTGGGCGGGACGCGGTGCTGGCGGTGAAAGAAGATTGGTAGCGCGCGGGGTGGCTACTTTGCGGTCGGAGCGGTCACTGCTGGTGCTGCGTCAATAAACGCCGCCACGTCATCCAGAGTGGGTGCCAGAAATCGCAGCGGGCGGGCCAGGGACGCGACCAGCGTGATGTGGCTCACACCGTCGTATATCTTGAGCGTGACGGGTGCCCCTGCCGCTTGCAGCTTGGCGGCCAGGGCCACCGTGTTGCGCTGCGGGTCAATAAGACTGTCCTTCAACGCGGCACCCAGGAAGGTTCGCGGTGCCGATTTGTTGGCGAAATCAACCGGCTGCGTATTCGCCGGATAGTTGGGGTGAAAGAACACCGGCTGCGCGTCGGGGTTAGTCATCGGCAAGAATTCATAGGGGCCAGCCAACCCAATAAAGCCCGCCAGCTCAGACGGCTTGCGGCCAATCTCACTCAGCCAGCGCGCGTCCAGTGCCAGCATCGCAGCGTTGTACCCACCCGCGCTGTGGCCCATCACAAACACGCGCTTTGCGTCTCCACCCAGGCGTGCGGCCTCCTTCAAACCGTAGCCCAGCGCCAATGCCGAGTCTTTCAAAAAATCCGGGTAACGCACTTCAGGGTACAGGCGATAGTCCGCCACCAAGGTCAACACGCCGCGCGAAGCCAGCGCCTCGCCCGCAAACTTGTAGTCAGCCTTCTCACCCCGGTTCCACGAGCCGCCGTAAAAGAAGACCACCACCGGCCAGCCCGCCGCAGGTGCTGTGCTGCTGGGTCGGTAAATGTCCAACCGCTGGCGCGCCAGCGGGCCATACGCGACATCAGCATCGAATGTGTAGCTGCCAGTGGGGATAACAGCGTTGAGCGTGCCCAACGGCGAGCAGGCGGCCAGGGACACGAGGGCGGCGAACGCGATGGCGAATGGGCGCACGAGGGCGGAGGAGCGAAAAGTCATGAATGATGTTAAACCAACGCTAAAACTGATGCTGTCTATTGGAATTACAGTGTGGCGAGTGCACGGCGACAGATTACTCAAATGATATTAGAATATGTCTCAAACGAGTATCC